>NZ_JPES01000080.1:0-34443 GCF_000730175.1 Haloferax sp. ATB1
CTCGACGTAGGGCAGGTCGCGCCGACGGCGACGGTGCCGGTCGTCACCGCCGCGCCGAAGACGTTCGCCTCGGGGTCGTGCGCCGCTATCGAGAAGGTTCCTGGGACGTGTCGCATGGTTCGGTACTGCGTTTCGGTCACGCCCGCGCGGTAAATACTCTCCCTCTCGCGAGGGGGAACGGAGACGCGGTAGGACATCCGAACCCGGCACGGTAGTATTGTGAATACCGAACATCATTGGTTGGGACAATATCTTATTTATCGAACTTTCCTATTTGGATGTTTTTGAATCGACCGTGAATGATTGCATTGTCATCCCAGCTTCTGATTGAGCGGAAAAGCTAATTCGAGAGACGCTCAACTGCAGTGTAGTATTTGAGTTGAGAGCAATACTACTCGTCTCTCGGCTGGCAGTCGAATCCAAGGCTTATGTTGTCGCGGTGGCAAAACGAACGTATGAGACTGGGTATCGGTCGAACCGGCGTGGTGATTCTCCTCGGACTGTTCGTCATCCTCGGTGCGGAGGACGTGTACGTCTGGGCCGTCGCCGGAACCGTTCCCGGCGTCGAGTTCTTCCTGGCGCTCGTGTTCGTTCTCGCCGTCGCGTTCGTGGCGATTCGCGAGGCGCGGGCGCACCCGCCGAGTCGGTAGTCGTTGGGCGGTCGGACGGCCCCTCTGCCTGCTACTCCTGCCGCTTTCGACAGTTCAGCGGCGCTTCGCAGCAGGCGGAGCGATAGGCGGACGACTCGCGGACCAGTTTGCACTCGCGGTAGCGGTAGGCGACGTCCGCGCCGCAGGCCTCGCAGGTGAGGGTGTACTTCGGTTCCGCGAACCGGCGGACGCGAACCGGCGCGTCGACCGCCTCGGCGCGGCGCTTGAACGCCGGGCCGTGGTCGGTCGCGCCGAACGCCTGAAACTGCTCGACGTGGACCAGTTCGTGCCGGAGCGTCGCGGTCCACTCTCCGCGGTCGAACGACTCGAACGCCCGCCACGACAGCGACATGGTACACGTGGGCGCGATGTCGAGTTCGACCGACTGCGAGGACGTGCCGGTCCACCGCCTCGGTACCCCGACCTCCGCGTCGTCGACGTTCGGTGTCTTCACCGCCGCCGCCCGCCGCTTCGCGCGGGTAGACACTTCCCACTGGACGCGATGTAAGTCCACGTCGAACTCGTATTGGCTCGCCGCGTGGCGGCAGTACGTCCGCGACCAGCTCACCAGCTCGTCGCCGGTCTCGATAGCGTCGTACCCGCCGGGGCTCCCGTCTTCGTGTCCCACGATTTCGAGCCGTGGTTCGGAGCGGACCGATATGTGTGTTGTGCCCACCCGCGACGGTCGCCGACGAGCGGTGTTGGTGCGGGTGGGGGTATGGGTATGGATGTTAGTGCGGGTGTGGGTGCAGGTGTGGATGCGGTCAGGCTGTGAGCGTCGTTTTCTCGCCGGACACGAGCTCCCGAACTGTGTCGAACAGCCGCTTCGCGCTGTTTCGGGACGTTCCCTCGACGGTCGCGCGAAGCACGCGCTCGGTTCGGCTCGCCCTGACGACAAACCACGCGTCGTCGCGCTCGACGAAGATTCCGTCGTCGGTCCGAACGTCGTCGAAGCGTTCTTGGCACTCGGTCGCCAGTCGCGTCATCTCGCGGGCGCAGTTGTCGACCGCGAACGAGTCGAAAAACAGCGGGTACGCCGCCACGTCGCCCGTCTGCTCGGAGAGCGCGTCTCCCTCGTCGACGAGTCGCGCGAGGCGAATCGCCGAGAGCGTCGCGTCCGGGCAGGGCGACTCGGCCGGCCACTGGTAGACGCCGGTCGGCTCGCCGCCGAAGACGACGTCCGCGTCCGCCGCCGGTCCGGACCCCGGAATCCCGTCCATCTCGACCCGGACGATGCTCCCGCCCGCGTCGGAGACGACCTCTCCGATGCGACGGCTCGCCTCCAGCGGCACGGCGACGCGGGCGTCTCCGTCCGCATCGCGGACTGCCTCGCGTGCGAACAGCCCCAACAGCGCGTCTCCGCCGACGACCTCGCCGGTCTCGTCGACGGCCACGAGGCGGTCCGCGTCGGCGTCGTGAGCCAGACCGATATCGGCGTTCGAGGCCGCGACCGCTCGGAACGGAGTCGTCTCCGCACGCGTCGAGTCGCCCGACGGCGCACCCGACGGCGTCGGAAACGAGTCGTCCGCGGTTCCGTCGAGGCGCTCGACGTCGTCAGCCGAGGCGTTCGAGCGCCTCGGCCACTGATGTCGTCGTCCCGCTCGCCGATCGTCAACCACGACGCGCCGTGTCGGAAACCGAAGTTCGTCCCTCGCAGAGGTGGTCCCACGAGGTGACCTCGTTCGACGTGGCGTCGTCCCAGCGGACGTTCCTCGCCGATTTCGCTCCCACGAGAGGCGCGAGCCGTCGGCCGACGAGCCGTTTGACCCGGCGGACGACCCTACTCTGTTGCTCCCACGAGAGACGCGAGCCGTCGTCGTCGAACAGTTTCAGCCCAGTGTCCTCGGCGGGGTCGCTGACGGTCGTCACCGCCACCGGCCGGCGTCGACCGCCGAGTCGCCTCACGCACGTGCAGACGACGGTCGGGCTCGCAACCGCTCCGAGTCGGTGGACGGTGCCACCGCACGTCGCAGACGCCGGTTGCGACACGCATTCCGGCGAGGAGACGAGCGGCTGTCGCTCGGGTCGTGACCCACGACGATTTCGTGCGTCCCGTTCGAACGGCGAGGGCGCGACCGTGCTTTGATGGGCGAGTTTCGCGGTCACCTGCGTCCCGTACGAACCGTCGGATGCGTGATGGTTAGCGTAACATACCCCACTGTCCGCCCGAGGGATGTTTACCATCGAGCCGTCGATAATGGTCGGTCGATGCCAGTCGCTTAGCGTCTGACATCAATCGGCGGCTTCGGTCGTCGAGGTATGGTCCGACATGATTTCGTACACCACGACCCCGTCGTTACCGTAGACTCGTCGATACCGGGGACTGTCGGCGAGCGAGGCGCGAAGCCGCTCGGTCCCGTCTTCTTCGAGCCCCCGGACGGTGTACGTCCCGCGGGGGACGTACAGGTAGTCGGGTGAGACGTCGACGGACTCCATCGACGCGGTCACGCAGGTCGCGTTCTCGCAGGTGCTCGCCGTTTTGAACGCCGAAATCTGGTCGTAGTACCTGTCGGGGCTCTTCCATTCGACGCCCCACGGCCCCACAAGCATCGTCCGCTTCGCGTAGTGCGGGAACAACTCGGCCGCGTCCGAGAGCACGACGAACGACGCGTCCGCATCGGTGTCGTTTCTCGCCCACTCCATGGCCTCCCGGTCGTCGTCGTCCATGAACGATGGGAGACTCGGACTGCCGTGGTGTGCCGCGCCGAGGCCGCTCGCGGCGTAGAACCCGCCGAGGCTCGTCGCGACGACGAGAACCACGACCAGCGACGAGGCCATCAGCTGCCGGTTGTCGAGCGACCCGCGAACGCTGTCGGTCAGCCGCGGCACGACGACGCCGAAAAGCACCGTCGAAATCATCATCGCGCCGGCGACGAACTGGAAGCGCTCCTTTCCGATGACGTACGCGCAGACGAAGAGCCAAAGCGGCAGCGTGAACTTCTTCCGAGAGCCGAGCACGGCTGTGGCGGCGAAGCTCGCGAGGAAGAACACCGTGACGACGGTCGGGTCCAGCGGGTAGACGAACTGGTCGAGGAGCCGACCGACGCCGCCGGCGATACCGCTGTGACTCCCCGCCGCACCTGTGAAGGCCCCGATGCCGTGAGTGGTGACGACGTTGACCCACCATGGTGCGGCGAGGACGAGTCCCCCGAGGGCCACCGCGGCACCGCTGACGAGGCCGGGGAGTGTCCGGTCGAGCATCGCGTAGAGGACGAGCCAACTGACGCCGAAGAAGACGGTGTACGTCGGGTGCGAGAGGACCGTTAGTCCGAAGCAGATGATACCGGAGCCGACCCACAGCGGTCGCCGAGTGCCGCGGCGGAACAGCCTCGCTCCGACGTAAACCCCGCAGAGAGACAGGAAGAACGCGGACGCGCGGACGATGCCGCCGGCAGAGAGGTGCCACTGGAGAACCGGTGGCGTGACCGCGAGAATCGCCGTCGCGACCCCCGCCTGCCGCGGCGTCGGGAGGAGTTCGAGCGCGATGCCGTAGTACGGCACGAGATAGAGAACCGTGACGACGGCCGGGAGGACGAGGCTGAGCGTCGTCCCCGAGACGCCGAGGTCGGTCAGGAACGCGACCACGTAGAACTGGAGCGGCGGGTACGCGAACGGAATCCCACCGTCGTAGTACGGTATTGACGTCGGGAGCGCGTAGCCGTTGGCTCGAATCTGCTCCGCGATTTCGAGGTACAGCCCGGACCCGTAGGCCGGGTAGTCGTGGGTCATCACGTACGTCACCGAGACGACGAGTCCGGCGACGAGGGCGAGTGCGAACCACGCGTGGCTCTCGCGGCCGAGGCCGGGAACGCCGTTGGTGAACGCGTTCGCGCGGCCCGGTGCCGCGGGGTCGAGACCGTTCGCCGTGTCGTCGGTCGTTGAGTTCATGGAGTAGACTCTCACTTCCGCTTTCGAAGCGAGACGGGGTTCGTGAGCGAGACGCGGTACGGGAGCCACCGCAGTTCGGCGGCGGCCCACGCGAGTCCGACAGCGAGGGCGAGACAGGACACCAGCAGTTCTGTGACGCCCATCCACTGCGGGAGGACGTAGTAGACGGCGTTCACGACCGGTCCGGGGAGTACCGACGACTGAGACGGGCCGCCGTCTCCGAGCGCCGAGCCACCGGCCGTCCGATTCTGGAGGTCGAGTTCGTGTGCCGGTGGACCGCCGGCGCTCTCGTCGCCGGTCCCGAGCCGCTCGGCCTCGTAGGGGAACGCGACGGGGACGCTCCAGACGACCTCGCCGGTCTCGTCCAGTTCGAACACGCGGTTGCCGTTCGAGTCAGTCACGAGCGTGTGCCCGTTCGGGAGCCTGTCCGCGTCGCGCGCCCACTGGAGTCGCTTGTCCTGCCAGACCCACGAGCGAACCCACTCGCCGTCGTCGTCGCGGTATTCGACGAGACGGTTGTTCTCAGAGTCGGCGACGAGGACGGCGTCGTCGCCGTCCGGGTTCTCGATGTAATCGGGATTGTGCTGTTCGTAGAGGACGTCGTGAGATCCGTTTCCGAGCGTCCGGTTCTCGACGAGACCGGTCTCGCGGTCGAGGTACACCACTCTGTCGTGGTTGCGGAGGCTGACCTGAATGAGCCCGCTTTCGAGCACCTCCACGTCGTTGAGGTGGGTCCAATCGGACGGATACGGCCCGCCGGTCGTCGCGGGGTCGAACGCCGCCTGCGCGTCCCACGACCACTCGACGATGCCCGTCGTCGTGTTCACGACGAACACGCGGTCCGCGGCGATGTCGGCGACGACGTACGTCGAATCGCTCAGCCGGTCGCCGTCGTGCCACCGCGTCGAGTGCTTCCCGGCGGTCACGCGGCTGTAAATCCCCTCGACGTTCCCGGTGGTGAGGTTTACACGCTCGATACCGTTTCGCGTGCACGCGCTCTCGCCGCCGCACTCCTCGGGGGTCAAGTGGTCCGCGTAGAGGTACTCGACTGTCGCGTTCGTCCCCTCGAGGGGGTCGACGTCCCAGTAGCGAGTGTGGGAATCGTCGTAGTATCGCCGCTCACCGTCGGCTCCGAAGGCGACGAGTTCGGCGTTCGCTCGCGGGCCGTCGCTCTCTCGTCCGAGCCACGTGTTCGAATCGGTCGCGATGACCGTCGTTCCGTTCGCGGGCGCGACCCGTGCGCTCTCGCCGGTCGCGTCCGTCACCGCCGAGGTCGGCCGGCTCAGGTACGCGGCTCCGACGATACCCGCGCAGACGAGGAGGGCGACTGCCGCGGCGACTCGTAGATGCGTCCGCTCGACCATTGCGTAGTCGTGGGTGGGTGGACGGTCTTACTATCTGGATACTAAACCGCGAATGCGCCCGTACCCACCGACTTGGAATCCGTCCACTCGGACCTTACGCACGGAATAATTAGGGTCCTGAGGCCGGGTAGACGACACAATGGCGTCTCGTCTCGGGGCGGCCGAGAGCCTCGTCGTCCTCGGTGTCGTCCTCCTGTTGGCGACGACAGCGGTGCCGACCGCGAGCGTCGTCGACTTCGGCGCGAACGGGGGTGTTTCGACGGCCGCGACGACCGAACCGGCACCGAACGGTCCGAAATCGGCCGCCGACGTTCGGCTGGTCTCGGTCGGCGACCGGGGCGACAGGCTCTGGCCGTTCACCAGCCGTGACCGGTCGTTCGAGACGCTGACGCTCCCAGTGAACGTCGTCGTCGAGGGGAACCCCGCGCGGGTCCGCTCGCTGCTCATGTACTCGCGCGACGCGACGTGGGACGAGACGAACGAGTCGTGGCAACAGGCGTCCACCGAGCAGCCCCCCGCCGCCGAGGCGGGTTCCCCGTGGGGGTCGGCTACGGGCGCAGACCGGTTTACCTTCGTCGACACCGCGGACTCGGGCGGGCTGTGGATTGCGGAGTCGATGCAGCTCCACGACGGGACGTACTTCGGGAGCCGAATCCACCTCCGCCTGTACGGCGGCGGGACGCCGGACGACTCGTGGACGGCGATTCAGGCCCACCGTGACTACTGGGACTGGTTCCGGCTTCGGCACACGGTGACGAGCCTGTCCGGCCCGCAACACGTCGTCGAGCGGGACCTGATGCGGCAATCGACTGTCGTCGACGTCCGTCGCGAGCGGTTCGCCAACGGCGGCATCATCGACGCCGACGGCTGGGTGTCGGTTGTCGAACTCGGTCCGCCACAACTCTCGACGCTCCCGAGAGACGACGCGCGCCGCTCCGTGCCCGTCGAGTCGGCGACCAGTCGGAGTGAGGCCGCAGAGCGCGCCGGCTCCGAACGCGGCGGCATCCCCTCGGTACTCGATACGTCGACGAGGGCGGCGGGCGTCGGAACCGTCCTGTCCGTGCTCGCCATCGGCTTCGTCGGCGTCGGCGGCCTCGCCGCGCTCGCCACTCGCCGAGACGAATTCGGCGCGCTCGTCGAGCGTCTCCGCTGGTCGCGCCTCGCCGACGACCGATTCCAGCGCGTCGTCGCGCTCGCGGTCGTCCTCGTCACGCTCCCGGTTTTGGTCCGCTCGGCGGCTCTCGGACTCGAACGCGTCGTTCCGAACCATCCGAAGGTCATCGCCGGACTGCTCTTTCCGGTGTTCGCGTTCGCGCCGGCCGCCCTCGCCGCTCGCCTGCCGCGAGGGTACTCCTCGGAACTGTGGTTCGGCACCGCGTTCGTCGGCTACGGGACGGGTCTCGTCGCCGACTTCGCGATGATAGGAGTCACCGTCGTTCCGGTCGAAGTCGTCCTCCACCGGTTCGCCGTGCTCGTCGCGCTCGGCTGTCTCGCCGTCGCCGGCCACCGTCGATTCGAGGCGTCGGAGCCCCGCAGAGCGCCGCTTTGGGCAGCCGTTTGCCTGTGGTTGCTACTGTTCGCGTGGCCGCTGTTCTTGGGTATCTAGGCGCTTAGCCCCCGGATAATAACGACACCACGCCCGAAGACAGTTACCTGCCCTCCCGTACATGTCATCAACACGGCTCTCTAGACGGTCGGTTTTGGCGCTCGCAGGCGCGACCCTGACCAGCGGGTGCGTCCGGCAGCTCGAATCGACGGTCTCGCGCGACGAGCGGACGCCGCTTTCGCTCTCCATCAAGACCGTCCCCGCGGACGCCGACGCGACGGCGACGAAGCTCGCCCGCTACCTCGCCACTCGCCTCCAGGCGGTCGGCGTCGCGGCGACCGTGGTTCCGATGAGCCGGGAGGAACTCCTCCGCGACGTGCTCTCGAACCACGACTTCGATATCTATGTCTCCCGGCTGCTGCTCCGGCGCGACCCGGACTTCCTCCGTCCCCTGCTCCACTCTCGCTACGGCCCGGGACGCGGCTGGCAAAACCCGTTCGGATACGGCGACCTGTCGTTGGACTCGCTTCTGGAGCGACAGCGGATCGAGACCGGCTCCGTCCGCGCCGCGACGCTCGCTGAGATTCAACGGCGTATCGTGGAGGCTCAACCGTTCACGCCCGTCGCGGCCCCGCGCCCGGCTCAGGCGACGCGGCCGGTGCGGGTCGATTGGCCGGACGGCGTCGGTATCCACAGCCTCACGGGATATCTCGGTGCCAGAGCTGTCACCACCACGTCGACCGCCTCGCGGACCAAGTCGACAGCCACGTCGTCGGCGACGCCCGCACCGACCGAGCAGTCGACGCCTGCAACGACCTCGACGCCCGAAACGACCTCGACGTCTACAACGACCCCGACGCCCGAAACGACGACCGACGAATCGGCACCCGAAAACGAACTCCGCATGACGATCGGCGACTCGCGTCCGACGGAGAACCTCAACCCGCTTTCGACGCCGTTTCGGTCGGACGGGACGCTCCTCGACCTCGTCTACGACTCGTTGGGTCGCCCGGTCTACGACCGGATGCGGCCGTGGATGGCCGCGTCGTGGGAGTGGGCCGACGGGGACGAGACGACGCTTTCGGTCCGGCTCCGCGACGACCTCGCGTGGCACGACGGCGAGCCGATAACGGCGGCGGACGTGTCGTTCACCTTCCGGTTCATCTCCGACACGGCGCTCGGGTCGCTCGACCAGCCGGTCCCGTCGCCGCGGTACCGCGGCCGCGCCTCGCTCGTCGAGTCGGTCGACGCCACGTCCGACCGTGAGGTGACGATTCGGTTCGGCGACGTGAGCGAACCGGTCGCGGCGCGCGCGCTGACGATTCCGGTGCTCCCCGAACACGTCTGGGAACCGTTCGCCCGCCCGACGAGCGTCTCGTGGCTCGACGGCGGCCACGTCACCGAGGCGCTCGTCCGGAACAACCTCGAACCGGTCGGAAGCGGACCGCTTCGCGTGACGGGAACAGCGGCTAGGGAGTCGGTTTCGATGGAGCCGTTCGAGGACCACTTCCTCGCCGACGACGCGCTCGACGGTCGACTGTCCCGGTTTGACGGCGGCTTCTCGTTCGACTCGCTGCGGTTCGACGTCGTTCCCTCCGACGGCGCCGCCGTCGAACTGCTCGCGACCGACGCCGTCGACGCGACGGCGAACTCGCTGTCGGCCGATTCGAGGGCGGCCGCGGCGGACGAACCCGGAATCTCCGTTCGCACCAGCCGCCCCGAGTGGTGTTATCACATCGGCTACAACCACCGACGGCCGCCCTTCATGAACCCCAGGTTCCGGCGGGCGGTCGCCCGGCTCGTCGACCGCGAGTTCCTCGTGGACTCGGTGTTCGGCGGCGAGACCGAACCGGCGTCGTCACCGCTGGTCGCGACGACGTACGTCCCATCGGGTGATGCGTGGGACGAGGCCACGTCTGAACTCGAGTTCGTCGGCGACTCGGGGACCGGCACGCTCGACGCGGAGCGAGCGCGGTCGGTGTTCGAAGACGCGGGATACGCCCACTCGGGCGACGGCGACCTCCTCATTCAAGAATGATCCTCGCTCAGTCCTCGATAGGCTTCTCACCGATCGTCGCGGTTCTCGCCCGCGTGCTCGGCGGTGCGGCTGTCGCGTTGGCGCTCGCAACGCTCACCATCGTCGGGCCGTCGCGTCTCGCGGCGGCGTACGGGTCGGGGAGGGACCGCTTGCGAGAGGCCGCGCCGTACCTCTGCCTGCTGGCGGTCGTTCTCCTCGTGAACAAGGTCGCCCGCGGCGTCGGCCCGGAAGTGTCGTGGGCGCTGGGCTGGAACGCCACCGGCGTCATCTACGCTATCGAGGGGAACTTCGTCCAGCACGTTCAGTCGCTCGCGACGCCGATGCTCACCGCCGTCCTCTCGCGGGTGTATCTCTCGGGATACGTCTTCCTGCTCACGTTCCCGTTCGTCGCGTACTTCGCGGCGGCCGACGAGCGGCCGCTGAAACTCACCGCGGTCACGTACGCGGCGAACTACGCCATCGGCCTGACCTGCTACGTCCTGTTTATCTCCTACGGGCCTCGTAACCTCCTGCCGGGACAGGTCGAGTCGCTCCTGTACAGCACCTACCCGCAGACGCAGATACTCACCGGCGAGGTGAACGTGAACACGAACGTGTTCCCGTCGCTTCACACGTCGCTTTCGGTCTCGGCGGCGGCGATTGCGATTCGGACGCGGGAGACGTACCCCGCGTGGGCCGTCGTCGCGTCGGTGCTCGCCGCCGCGGTCGCGTTTTCGACGATGTATCTCGGGATTCATTGGGGGACCGACGTAGTCGCCGGCGTCGTCCTCGGGGTCGGTAGCGTCGCGCTCGGCGATTGGCTCGTCGGCCGCCGGTCCGCGGACGCGTGACCTTTACCGCCCGGATAATAAGGTTCGGCCGATTCCTGCGGTCGGTCGTGAGCGCCATCATTACACTTCGAATCCCGGCGTCCGCGTTCGTTCTCGATGATGTCCTCTCACGCAGTTCCATCACCGAGGCGCGCTCGGTCCGCTCCGTGCAACTCGATGGGCCCACGCTCTCGCCGCTGTTGTGGGTTCGGAGCGACGACCCGACTCAGATTGAGCCGTCACTCCGCGAGGACCCGACCGTCGGTGAGGTCACGCCGTTCGCCCCGTCAACCGACGGCGGCGTCTACCGCCTGCGTCTCAGACCGCTCTCCGACGAGTTCATGCGGCTGTTCGTCGACAGCAGCCTCAGCGTTCTCGACGCCTACGGGCGAGGCGGCGAATGGGTCCTCCGCGTCCTCGTTCGCGACCGCGATTCGCTCGGCTCGCTCGGTGATGGATGGCGACGTGCCGGAATCGAGTTCGACGTCGAACGAGTTCGGTCGCCCGAGAACCTCGGGGACCCGACGCGGTTCGGACTGACCGACCGGCAGTACCACACCCTCGTCACCGCGTTCCGACAGGGGTACTACAGCGTTCCCCGCGATTCGGATATAAGGGAGCTCTCGAACACGTTCGGTATCACTCATCAGGCGACCTCGCAGCGGCTCCGACGCGGTCACGAACGGCTGATTCGGCGGGCACTCGTCGAGCGGCCGTCACCGAGCCTCCCTTATTAGGCGCTTGCACTTGCAACCGATAAGACGAGAGGTCTAGTCGATATACCAACTGTTGGAATGAGTACTCGGTGCGAACGACAGAGCCGTACGCTGTGACCCCTCACTGAGCAGTCGGCCCCTCGGCCGACTGCGCGCTCTGTTCTGTCGGTTCCGGAACCCTACGCGTCCCATCGGTCGCGTATCCTACCCCGACGGTTCTACCGTCGTCGAACGCTCGGCTCGGCGGGTACTCGTTCCCGCCCCGATATCGAATTGACGAGCCGTCGGCTATCCACGACCGAACCAGCCGAGTACCGTTACCGAAATCTATGACACAGAACGCATCCCTAACCACGTTGGTAACACGTACAAAAAGATGAGGAACAGATAGTGAGCTATGGCGGACCGCAGTAACGACGACACCCACTTGGCCGGGACCGCGGCAGGCACCGTCGGAGCCGTGGGTAGTACGCTCGGGTATCGACGAGCTATTGCCTCGCGTTTCGCGGCCTGCTGGCACGCGTTCGTCCGTCTCGTTGCGTCCCTCTCGAACCGGTCCGGCCGCAGAGACGGTGGGCCACCGACCACCGATTCGGCGGGCACGTCCCCGTGTTCCGAGGGACACGCATCGTCCGACCCCGACGCGAACCGTGGGCTTCTCGGCATCGACCCCGAACTGCTCAACTCCGAGCGCCGAATCCTGCAACTGCTCATCGTCGAGGGCGGGCGACTGCCGCAGTCGCAGCTGGTCGAGCGGACGCGGTGGTCCGACTCGACTATCAGTCGAACGCTGTGTCGGATGGAGACGCAGGGGCGAATCGAGCGCTTCCAACTCGGGTCGGGGAAGTGCGTCGTTCTCCCGCAGGACGACGAGTAGCCGACTCGACCGCTCGGTCGACTCACCGTGACTCCGCTTGGACTCCCGGCCGCGTTTCGGACCGAGTCGTACCGCCTCCCGGCGACGCCACCGACGACACTCGACCGAGCGTGCCGTGAGAGAGCGTCCCCGCGCACCGACACGACGAGGACGCCGGCGTGAGAATCGATGGCGGGCCGGGTGACACTCCGCTGTCGCGATTCACAGCGCGAGCGTGACCGTCCCGAACAGCATGAACAGGAACACGAGCTGGCGCGCTCGGACGTACGACGGTCCGACGCGGTTCACGTGCCCAAGCCCTGAGGTGACGACCGCGAGGCCGACGAACAGTGCGCTCACCGCGACGAATTGTCCCGTGAGCATTGGTTACCGGACCTCCGCAGGGGCAGCGATTGGCGTCTCCGTTCCGCTTGTTACGTGTCCACGAGGCATAGCCGTGAGTTGTGTGCATTGGCATATCCTTATTCAGGCTGTAACTGACACGGAAAAGACGTCGTATTCATAATCTCCTGTTGACATTCTCTCGGGTTCTCTGCGGTCGACTCGGCGTCGGCCTGCGTTACAGCCCCGGTAAACCGAGCGAAATAGTGCGTCGAGACGAACCGTTCGACTTCTCAAGGATTCGCTGGCGTCACTCCTCGGTGAGGGCGCGGTAGCCGAAGAAGAGGACGACGAGCGCGGCGGGGACGAGGGCGAAAGACGTGTCTAGTGGGCTCACGCTCGATGCGGTGACGGCGACGCCGGCGACGCCGACCAAGATGACGCCGACGTTCACTAACCGCTTTCGCGAGACCGTCACTCGGTCGTCAGTCGACTCGGTTGCGACTGAACCTCGGTCCGTGCCTCTCGCGTTATCGAGGGTCGAACCCGGTTCTATCTCGGTCGACGTGCGAGTCGCATGGGTCGCCTCGTGGGTCGGCGAAAAGACGCGCCCGGTCTCGCGGTGGAAGACGAGACGACCGTCGTCGTCGAGTCGCGGCAAGTCGAAGTCGAAGAGCACGCTGTGTATCTCCTCGTCCGTCGGGACCATCCCGTCCGTCTCGTCTTGGAACCACTCCGAGAGCGCGACGGTCAGCTCGCCGACGGTGTACGGCGTCTCGGAACGCTCGTTCACGAGCGAAACGATGGTGTCCCGTCGTCGAGATTCGGTGACACCGCCGAGGCCGGGTCTGTCGTCGAGTGAGGGTCCAGATTCCTCTCCGGTGTCGTCGGGGCCGCCCGGTGCCCACGCTGGAGCCATTGACACTTCCGGCTATGTAATCTATAAAAATAAAACCACGGTGTCCGGTCCCGCTGAATCGGTGGAATCGACGCTTCAGTGGCGCTGTGTGCTTATCTAAACCATAATAATGGGTTCCTGGTGTCTGGCACTCGACAGCGGTCGCAGGACCGCAGGACATGCTATGAGACGCACACACCCAAGCGACTATCGACGCGACTGTTCGGCGCTTCACGGCGCGGTGGCTCCGACGCACGGAGGACGACGCCGATGACTGGAGACATCAGTATCGCCTCCCCGGTTCTCGGAGACGAAGAACTCGACCGCATCGAGTCCGTCGTCGAGTCGGGGATGATCGCGGACGGCCCCGAGGTACGAACGTTCGAGTCCGAGTTCGCGGACTACTGCGACGCCGACCACGGCGTCGCCACGTCGAACGGGACCACCGCGCTGCACACGGCGCTCGAAGCGGTCGGCGTCGGCCCCGGTGACCGCGTTCTGACGACGCCCTTCTCGTTCGTCGCGACGGCGAACGCGATTCGATTCGCCGGTGCCGAGCCGGTGTTCGCTGACATCGACCCCGAGACGTTCAACCTCGACCCCGAGCGGGTCGAAGCGACCCTCGAATCGCTCGAGTCGGACGTGCAGGCGATGGTCGTCGTCCACCTCTACGGCCTCCCCGCACCGATGGACGAACTCCGTGACATCGCCGACGACTACGACGTGGCTCTCGTCGAAGACGCGGCGCAAGCCCACGGTGCCGAGTACTTCGGCACGCCGGTCGGGTCGCTCGGCGACGCCGCGAGCTTCTCGTTTTATCCGACGAAGAACATGACCACCGGCGAAGGTGGGATGGTCGTCACCGACGACGAGACCGCCGCACAGAACGCCGCGAGCTTCGTCAATCACGGCCGGGAGACCGACGGATACCGGCACGTCTCGCTCGGTCACAACTTCCGGATGACGAGCATCGCGGCCGCGATGGGTCGCGCCCAACTCGAACGCCTCCCCGGCTTCATCGAGGACCGGCGCTCGAACGCGGCGCGACTCGACGAGCTGTTGGCCGACACGGACGCGGCGACGCCGACGGTGCCCGACGGCTTCGACCACTCGTACCACCAGTACACGATTCGGGTCGGCAACCGCGACTCGGTCGTCGAACAGCTGGACGAACGCGGTATCGGGTGCGGAATTTACTACCCGCGGTGCATCCACGACCAGCCAGCCTACGACTTCCTCGACGTGCGTGCGCCCGTCGCCGAGCGGGTCGCAGAGCAGGCCCTCTCCATCCCGGTCCATCCGAGCCTCACCGAAGCGGAGGTCGAGCGAGTCGGGACCGTCCTCCGAGACGAGGTCTCTATCGAGCCCCCGTCCGGCACTCGCGCGTCTACCGTGGGGGCGTCCGATGACTGACGGCACCGTCGCGGCCGGGGTTATCGGCGTCGGGAGCATGGGGCAGAACCACGCCCGGGTGTACGACGAACTGGGCGACACGGAGCTCGTCGGCGTCTTCGACGTCGACGACGACCGGGCCGAGTCCGTCGCGGACGACTACGGGACGACCGCGCGGTCGATGGACGACCTCCTCGACGCGGCGGACATCGTCTCCGTCGTCGTCCCGACGCAGTTCCACTACGAGAACGCGAAGCGCGCCCTCGAATCGGACGTTCACGTCCTCGTCGAGAAACCGTTCGTCGAAGACCCGGACAACGGCCGGGAGCTCATCGATATCGCCGACGAGCGGGACCTCGCGTTACAGGTCGGTCACATCGAGCGGTTCAACCCGGCGGTTCGCGCTCTCCGCGACCTCGTCGACGACCTCGACATCCACGCGGTCTCGACCGAGCGACTCGGACCGCCCGTCGACCGCGCCATCGACGACACGGTCGTGATGGACCTGATGATTCACGACCTCGACATCGTCCTCGACATCGTCGACGGCGCGGTCGACTCGTACGACGCCGTGGGCACGCCGGACTGCAGCCACGCGAACGCGAACCTCGCGTTCGACTCCGGGGTGACGGCGTCGCTCACGACGAGTCGCGTCACCCAAGAGAAGGTTCGTGGGCTCACTATCTCGGCGGCCGACTGCCGCGTGAAGGTCGACTACATCGACCAGAACATCGAGATTCACCGCTCGTCGGTCCCTTCGTACATCGACGACGAGTCGCTCGTCCGCCACCGCCACGAGAACTTCGTGGAGACACTCGCGGTCGAACAGGTCGAACCCCTACAGAGCGAACTGCGGTCGTTCGCGAACGCCGCTTCGACCGGAACGGAGCCCGTCGTAGACGGCGAGCAGGGGCTTCGGGTGTTGAAGCTGACGAAGAAGCTCGACGAAGCCGCACGAGAAACCCTCGACGGTGGGGCCCGACTGACCTCTACGGTCGACTGAAACGCGAGCTTTATCGGTTTATCACGTGCCTTTGGCGGAACAACAATCCGACTTTTGCTGAATTACTATCGGGCGCTTCTCGACTGATGTCAAACGAACAACAAAGCCGCTGTCTTGCGATTATGCACCCCTGAAACAGTCTGAAACAGTCACTAAACTGCTGCAATATGCCTTGATTCCGGTCGGGTTTTCACAACAGTCCGGAAAATCCGGAACGGTGTTGACGCTTTATTGGGGGCCACAATAACGGTTGGAGCGAGCATGACCACTCAAGTGAACGGTACCGAAAGCGCGCTGATCGACCAGCATACGGATGCGGCCGAGCAGAACACGGAACTTGGGAAAGACGAGATATATCACCTGCTCCAGAACGAGCGCCGTCGGAAGGTCCTCGAATACCTGCGCGACCGCGAGGGACCGGTTCAGATGCGGGACATCGCGGAGCAGGTCGCCGCGTGGGAGCACGATACGACCGTTCAGGCGTTGATGTCCGACCAGCGCCAGCGCGTCTACATCGCCCTCTACCAAGCGCACCTCCCGAAACTCGACGAAGAGGGCGTCATCGACTACAATCAGAGCAGGGGTATCGTCGAGAAGACGCCCCTCGCAAACGAACTCGCCGCTCACCTCGAACTCCCCGACGATGACGACGACGAGATGGACGGCGAGTCCGGGCGACCGTGGGGAGCATACTACCTCTCCGTTTCGGGGCTGAGTACGCTGGCTATCGGTGCATCCGGACTCGGACTCTTCGGGTTCGGCTCCGTTCCTCACCTCCTCGTCGCGCTCGCGGTCATGAGCGTCTACACGGCCCTCACGTTCTGGCAGGTTCTCGACAACTTCGAGACCGGCGACGAGGACTAACGCTTTTCGTAGTTCTACCGCGCAGCGCACGCCGTTCGTCTGGTTCCGACATAAATACCCGCTATATCAAGGGGGTTCGCCCGCCTCTCGACCCGAACTCTCCAGATCACCAGATGACGGTATGTTGTCATATGAAGCCGTGAGATTCATATTGCTGAACTAGAATCATCGATACAGCGCAAAATTGGCCCCAATGATATCAGACGCGCGCCCCCCTCGTTCGCGAGCACTTGGTAGAGTCTCTCAATGGCCTACCACGAGCCGAGCGAACGTCGCGTCACCGCCGAGCCGACGCGCTCAGAGCCGGGGTGACTCTTCGATAACCATGTCGTACGCTCGAGCGGCGTTCGTTCTGGTTCTGCTCGTTCTCTCCGGCGCAGTCGTCCCCGCGCCGGTGCTGGCGATAGACGACGAGACGACCAACGAAACGTCCATCGAAGGGACGTTCACGAACACGGTTCCAGTCGATCAGTCGAGGGAGTCGACGTTCCTCTGGGCGTCCGAACGCAACACGCTCTCGGTCGAGTTCGACGCCCCGAACGAGTCGAACATCTACGAGGTATGCGTGAGAAACGGGAGCGGCGACCGGGTCGAATGCACCGATAAGAGCGTCTCGTCCGGCACGCAGACCGTCGAGTTCACGTACGAATCCCTCTCCAAATTCGAGGGCTCGAGCAACGTCTCCGTCGTCCTCTGGAACAGCTTCCCGGGGCAGTCGGAGCAGATTGCCAGCGACACGGTCAACGTCACGATACTCCAGAAAGACGGCGACATCGACGGCGACAAACTCAGCAACGCGAACGAGCTGTCCAACAACACCTCGATGTTCCTCATGGACACCGACAGGGATAGCCTCCAAGACGGGGCCGAGGTGAAAAATTACGGGACGTCCCCCACGACGCCCGACACGGACGGCGACGGGCTGAACGACGCGGCCGAACTGTCGAACTCGCTGGACCCGACAGACCCCGACACGGACGGTGACGGCATCCCCGACGGCGCCGAGATGCGACTCGGAACGCCGCCGAACGACAGCACCGCCGACACGGACGGCGACGGATTGGACGACGGGTACGAGTACGAACACGGGACCGACCCCGTCGACCCCGACACGGACGGCGACGGGCTGAACGACGGGCTCGAGCGGAAGCTCGGAACGGACGCCACCGACGGCAGCACGACCCCGATGCTCGTGTTCACCGGCGGGACGCTGCTCGGAGTCGTCGCCGTCGGCGGCCGCTGGTTCATCGCCTCGTCGGAGTACCAGCTCGAAGCGCCGGTGTCCGCGCCGCAACTGTTCAAGCCGGCCGGCACCGAGGCGGACGAGGAAGACGACGCATCGGAGTCGCCACCGATGCCGCTGGAGTTCGACCGAGACGAACTCCAGCAGTCGTCACAACCCGTCTTGACCGACGAGGACAAAGTCATCCAACTGCTCCGCGACAACGGCGGCTGGGTCTACCAGAGTAAAATCGTCGAGCAGACGGGCTGGTCGAAATCGAAGGTCAGCCGACTGCTTTCGAGCATGGACGAGTTCGGAACAGTCGAGAAGATATCAGTCGGCCGGCAGAACATCGTCGCCGAAGAGGGGTCGATGCCGGAGGGCGCAGGGTCGCCGTTCGACGAGTGACCCTGCGGTCGTTCCGCCGTTTCGAGTCGGTTTCACCCCGCGCTACGTGCCCACTCTGTTCTGAACGCCTCTGACGACGCTGTAGACGAGACCGGGGAACTGCGCCGGGCCGGGTGTCGAGCCCGCGCGCAGGTACGCCAGTCCCGTGTCGAACCGCCCCTCGCGGAGGTACTGCGCGGCGAGCGCGTACTGGTGAGTGCCGGTGACGTCGTAGCCGCGGGTCTCTAGTTCGACGACCTCCTCGGCGAACGTCTTGAGGAAGTGCGCGTTGGCCCGCCGAACGGCGTCCGCGCTCGGTCCACCGGAGGGATACCGCCGCAACAGGGGTTCGTCGACGTAGGCGAGCTTTCCTTCCTTCAGGACGCGGATGAGGAACTCGGTGTCCTGGTAGCGGTCGAACGATTCGTCGAACCCGCCGATTCGTTCGACTACCTCGGACTCGACGACGAGCGTCGACCCCGCGCTGGTGTGGAGGTTCTCCATGAGAATCTCTTTGATGAGTTCCTCGCCGCCTTCCGCCCCCTCTCGGGAGTCGTGTGTTCCGAGGACGGATTTGACGCGCTCCACGAGTGGGTTGGCGTCCGCGTCGTCGAGAATCACCGTCCCGCAGTAGGCGGCGACCCAGTCGTCGGACCGCCGTTCGAGCGTCTCGACCTGCCGTTCGAGCTTCGTCGGTGCCCACTCGTCGTCGGAGTCGAGGAGCGCGATGTAGTCGCCGGTCGCGACCTCGATTCCGGTGTTCCGGGCGGCGCTTCCACCCTGATTCGTCTCGTGGACGAGGTAGTTCACTCTCGGGTCGTCATAGGCGGTGACGACCGACGCTGTGTCGTCCGTGGAGGCGTCGTCGACGACGATGACCTCAACGTCCGACAGCGTCTGGTCGAGCGCGCTGTCGATGGCACGCGGGATGTCGTCCGCGCGGTTGTACGTGGGAATGATGACGCTCACTGTCGGCATCGGGTATCTCCTGTTACTCTCCGTCGGGGGCGCATTATTATCGAGCAGGTAACGCGCGGGTCGGTGGCGCGCTTACCGATGGCATAATAATGGCCGGTTGGGCTGACTCCGGAACATGGACGTCCGCGAACTCCACGACCACAGCACGCGTGTTCTCGACGAGATAGCTCGGTCAGTCGTCGTGGACCGAGCCGTCCTCCGGCGCATCTTCACCGGGGTGCTCTCGCAGGGACACGTTCTTCTCGAAGACGTTCCCGGCACGGGAAAGACGCTGACCGCACAGAGCTTCGCCACGGCGCTCGGCCTCTCGTTTAGCCGAATCCAGTTCACGCCCGACCTCCTTCCCGCCGACGTGACCGGGACGTACGTGTTCGACGAACGGGACCGGTCGTTCGAGTTCAGCGAGGGCCCGCTGTTCGCGAACGTCGTCCTCGCCGACGAGATCAACCGTGCCTCGCCGAAGACGCAGGCCGCGCTCCTCGAAGCGATGGCCGAGGGGCAGGTGACCGTCGACGGCGAGACGCACCCGCTTCCGGACCCGTTTTTCGTCATCGCCACCCAGAATCCGGTCGAACAGGGGGAGGGAACGTTCCCCCTGCCCGAAGCGCAGAAAGACCGATTCCTCGTCAAAGACAGCCTCGGCTACCCGGACGAGGAGGGCGAACTGGAACTGCTCGACCGCCGCGACGCGCGCGACGAGCCCACGCCGACGGTCTCTTCGGTCCTCTCGACGGACCGCGTCCGCGAGATGCAGCGCGTCCCGGAGACGGTCCGCGTCGACGGCGAGATAAAACAGTACATCGTCGACATCGTCCGCGCGACGCGGGAGAACCCTCGCGTCGCGGTCGGCGTCTCGCCGCGCGGCTGTCAGCGGCTGTTCGAGGTCGTCCGCGCGACAGCCGCAGTCCAGGGCCGGAGCTTCGTCATTCCGGACGACGTGAAAGCCGTCGTCCACGCGACGGTCGCCCACCGAATCGTTCCGACCGCCGAGGCGACGGTCGACAACGTCGAGCGGAGCCAACTCGTCGACGACGTGCTCGCCGAAGTCTCCGTCCCGACGGTTAGTCGTGGAGAGCGAGCGTGAGGAAGACCAAGGCGACGAGCATGAACGCGACCGCGTGAAGCGGCAGACCGGGCGTTCCGAGGTCGCGGACCACGAGCCCAGCACCGACTGCGACGCCTCCGACGAGCGTCGTCCCGCCGAAATGGGCCGCCTCGACGGTCCACGTCGTCGCCTCCCGCCCGAGTTGCTCGCCCACTGTTATCGAGTTCTCCGCAGCGTCCCACGAGACGACGAGCGCCGCGCACGCGACGAGCAGGGCCACGGCGTCGGCCGTCTGGAACAGCCCGCCGGCGACGACAGTCAAGAGGAGCGCCGCGCAGCCGAGTTTATTCAGTCCGCGCGACCCGGCCCCGCGAAGGGGAAGCACGCCGAGGCCGAGACAGAACACGCCGAACAGTCCGAGTCCGGCCTCGATGAGCTGTGACTGGCCGGTGGCGCTCGATACGGCGAGGCCCGCACCGCCCGTCGCGACGAGGACGCCGATGAGCAGTCCGGCAGTTCCGAGCAGTCGCTGCCCCGTTCGGAACCGGTGTGCGCCCTCGATAGCGAGGACGAGGCCGGCGACGGCGACGAACGTCCCGGTCGACGCCCCGGTGTTCACGAGCGAGACGGACAGCGCGGCGGCGAACAACGACAGTGCCGCACTGAGCCGCGCCGGCCGTCTGGTTATCTCTGCGCTCACGTCCGAACCCCCCGCTGTGCGTCGATTGCGAGCGCGAGCGGGTCGTCGAGGGGCCAATCGATGACGGGGATACCGACCTGCCGGAGCGCCCGCAATCGATTCCGGCGCTCTGCGGCCGCCAAGCGCTCGCCGGGCGTCTCGTTCGCCGTCGCGTCCGGGGAGACGACCGTGACCGCGTGGCCGTGCCCGTCGAACCGGTGCGCAACTTCGACGGCGGTGTCGTCGCAGAGCGGCGAGACGAAGAGAATCTGCGTCTGTTCGCCGAGCCGTCCGAGGTACGATTCGACCTGTTCGTCGACCGGGTCGTCCGTGTCCGTCGGACTCGCGGCGAACGCCGAGTGCCTCGAAAGCAGTTTCCGCAACCGGAGCCGGTGTTCCCGCCCCGCGCCCGGCGCTCGGAAGCAGTCTTCGGCCGAGAGCGCGGCGAGGCCGACGTGGTTCCGGCCGTTCAGCAGGGCAGTCGTCAACTGGGCCGCGGCGGACGCCCCGGCGTCGACGGCGTGTGTCTCCCCGGGCGGGCCCCTGTAGGCGACCGCCCGCGCGTCGACGAGGACGAGGATTGACGCCGCTTGCTCTTCCCTGAAGTCGACGGTCGTCAACTCACCCGAAGCGGCGTACCGCTTCCAGTCGATTTGGCTGACCGGGTCGCCGCGGCGGTACGACCGCGTCTGTTGGAACTCGATGCCCGAGCCCGTCCCGTTCGCGGCGACGCTGCCGACGGTGTCGAGCGTCTGTGACCGACGCGGCGGCTTCGTAATCTCGGTCGTGCAGTCGAGTTCCGTCTCGTCCGCGGCGCGAACGTCGAGTTCGACCTCCCTGTCACCGCTGGGGTCGCGGACGATGGCGGTCGCGTCGTCGAACGCGTGCCGCCCGCGTTCGGCTTCGACGGCGTACGAGAACGTCCGCGTCTCGCCGGGGCGAAGCACCATTCCGCGCCTCGCCGGGCCGTCAGTGACGGAGAGCGCCGGGGGAACGCCGTCGACGACTCGGCAGTCGTACAGCGTCCCGTCGCCCTCGTTCGTCACCGCGACTTCGATTTCGACCTCGTCGCCGCTCGCCGGTGAGGCGGTGTCGACCCGGCGGTCGAGGGACAGATTCGGCGTCGGCATCGGGACGGCTCGGTGGTACGCCGCGAAGACGACGCCGACCGTCGAGAGCAAGAGGAGTTCCTGTCGCTTCGCCAGTAGCCCGGCGGCCGCGACGACGAGCGCGACGGCGATGACGCCTCGCCAGCGGTTCGTCTGTTGCGGCGTCGTCATCGTTTCGCCCCCCCATCGACCGCGTAGACGGCTTCGGCGGTCCGCCGGGCGCGGAACTCAGCGGGCGTCTGTCGTCGCCGAAGCGCGCTGAGTGCGGTGGCGAGCGTCGACCGGTTCGGACTCCCGAGGAACGACGCCGCCTCGGCGTCGTCGGTCCACTCGCCGCGTCGAACGAGTTGACGCGCGCGGCTCCGACCGCAGTTCCGCTCGCGCATCACCGCCTCGACGGCCGCCGTCCGGAGCCGCGTTTTCACTCGCGCTCGGGTGCTGTCGCCGAGAACGGGGGTTCGATAGTCCCATCCCTGAACCGTCTCGTCGAACTCGCGGCCCGCGGGCGGGACCCGAACAGGGACCTCCGGGTCCGACGTTTCGACCTGTTGCAGTTCGCTCTCCCGACCGGAAGCGATGACCGGGAGCGCCGCGAGTAGCGCGATTCCCGAGAGCGCAGCCACGAGGACGTAGTCGCCACCAACCTCGGAGACGAGCGCCGTCACCGGGAAGGCCGTCCCGCGTGCGACCGTTCCGGCGGCGAGACAGGCGAGTCCGAGCAGTCCGAACAGTAGCTTTCGGCGATTCACGACTGGTCTCGCCCCCCGGATGACCCGAGTCGTTCGAGACACTCCTGCGCGCGCCGGCGTCGGTCTTCAGTCACCGGCGCGCCGCCGTACCTAACCTCCTCGAATAGCTCCGTGAGCGACCACACCGAGTTCGGGTCGGCCCCGTTCTCGCGGGCGATTGCTGCCCGCTCTCGCGGCGTGAGCAACTGGCGGTCGTCGAGTCGGAGGCGTTCGACCATCTCGTACCACGCTTCGGTGACCTCGTTCTCCGGTTCGGGCGGCGCATCGAACCCGCCTTCGGCGCGTTCTTCCGCCGGAAACTCGTCCCCGCGGAAGCGGGGAATCATCGGCGACAGTCGCGCCGCGATGCGGTCTCGATACCGAGCGACGAGCGCGAGGGCGACCACCGCGATGACTCCGACGACCAGTTCGACGAGACGCGAGAGCAGCGCGAGCAGGGCGTCGATGAGCGCCTCTAGCCTGTCTTGCTCGCCCGGTGTCTCTCCCGGTCCCTCCGATTGGTCGCGCTGGGACTCGGGACTGTCGGTCGAACTGTCGGACGTGGAGTCGTCGTTCCCGTCGTCCGAACCGCTCGCGCTTGACTGTCCCGACTGTGACGACCGTTCGCCGCCGTGTTCCTGCTGACTCGGGTTGTCCGTCAGCGTCTGATATTCGCGCTTGATGTCGTTGGCGTCGCCCTTGTCGAGCGGCAGCGAGGAGTAGTCGAGGTCAATCGCCTCGCTCGGCGAGGAGTCGACGGCCGATTCGAGCGAGCCGGCCGCCGAACCGACGACGAACAGACACACGAGAGCCAGTCCGAGCGTGACGAGCACGTCACTGTCCATCCGACCGACCTCCGCGGGTGTCGAGGCGTATCACGATGGGTGTAGACCCGCCCCCGCTCATACTAATTATCCGCCCGATAAGCCGCCGCTACGTAGTCGATAATAACGGTGGGTGGCCGTGATGTCTCGTTTGAGTTCGAGATGGAAATCCCATCCAATACACTGAAACGTGCGAGTATCGCCCTCCTCGTCGCGCTCTTGATGACGACAGCGGGTTGTTCGTCATTCGCTGGCGGCGACGCAGGAGACACGGCCACGGCGAACGAAACCGCCGAAACGACGGAGATGACGGCTTCTGACGTTGAGACGACCGCCAACGACACGGCGTCTTCGGACGACGCGACGAACGAGTCGTCGGATTCCGACTCCGACTCCGACTCTGACTCCGACCACGACTCACACAGCCACGACTCGACGACGAACGCCAGTAACGAGTCGTCCGTCGACGCGGCGTACACCGGTCAGATGGCCGTTATGGTCGCCGGCGAGCGCGTGAGCCTCACGGAGGACCTCGACGAGGACGCGCCGGTCCACATGAGTGACGTCGACTCGTGGCACACAAACGAGAGCACGACGCTCGCGGCGGCGCTCAACGCGGCCAACGTCAACGCCACCGAGTCGTCGCTGACCTACGACGGTGAGACCTACGAGGAGTCCGAAAACGGGACGAAGCTCATCTACCGCGTCGACAGCCACGAGGTCGACCCCGA
Source organism: Haloferax sp. ATB1 (assembly GCF_000730175.1). Lineage (NCBI taxonomy): Archaea > Methanobacteriati > Methanobacteriota > Halobacteria > Halobacteriales > Haloferacaceae > Haloferax > Haloferax sp. ATB1. The sequence continues at coordinate 24,070 of NZ_JPES01000080.1, forward strand.
GGAGTACACGCTCGAATCGGACGACAAGGTGTGGGTGCTCGTCGTGACCGACGACTCGAACGTCACTACCCCCGGCGAGTACATCCCGCCGGAACAGCTCCACGTCCACGGAACTATCGACTTCACCGTCGACGGTGAACGGCTCGACTTCAGCCGCGACAAGTACCAGCAGGCGGGCCACAACGACCACTTCCACTTCGAGGGCGGTCACGCGAACCCGTGGCACGCGCACTCCGCGCACGTCACGCTCGCCTACGGCATGTCGACGCTCGACGGCATCAACATGACCGACGAGCACGTCACCTACAACGGGACGACCTACGCGTACGACGGTGAGAACGCGACTGCGACCGTCACCGTGAACGGCGAGTCCGTCGACCCGACCGACTACTACCTCAAGAACGGCGACTCGGTCTCTATCGAGATAGCGTCTTCCGACTAATCTCCCGCGTTCGTTTATTTATGTACACGAATCACCGAACAGCAGGCGGTCTACGACTGATACGACGTTCGTTCCCGCGCGTCGCGCCGGCGCGGAGCCCCGTCGAGAGCGGCGCAGACGGGTGGTGTGAATGAAGCGGAACATGGTCACCGCGTTCCTCTCTATCTTCGGGGGGAGAATCTTCATCGTGCTGTCCTCGGTGGTGCTCACGCCGCTTCTCATCACGACGCTCGGGTTCGAACTGTACGGTCGCTACGGCACCCTCACCGCCGTCTTCGGCATCTCGACTATCTTGATGAGTTCCGGCATCAACAGCGGTGCCCGGAAGTTCCTCGCCGAAGACCGCTCGATTTCGGACTGGCAGACCCACGTGTTCGGCTACTACTTCCGCCTCGGGACGGTCCTCGCGGTGCTGACCGCGCTCGCGTTCGCCGCCGCCGCGCGGTTCGGCGTCGTCACCCGGTTCCTCGGTCCGGAGTACGTCGTCGGCTTCTACGGCCTCGCCGGACTCACCATCGCGACGCAGTTCCGCGAGTACGCCCGCCGGTCCCTGATGGGGCTCAAACAGGAGCATCTCTCGGAGCCGCTTCGGGTGCTCAACAAGGTCGGAACTCGGCTCGCGCTCATCGGCATCGCCTACCTCGGGTACGAAATCGGGGGGCTGATGGTCGGCCTCATCGTCGTCAACAGCCTCGTTGCGCTCCTCGCGCTGTGGTGGGTCCGTAAGAACGTCTCGCTTCGCGGCATCGTCAGCACGACGCCGCGCGGCTTTCCGACGAAGGAGCTGTTCAGTTTCAACCACCTCTCGGTGGTCTACATGCTGTTTCTCACGTCGATGTACCACGTCGACGTGCTGATGCTTGCGTCCCACGTCACGGAAACGCGCGTCGGTTACTACAAGTCCGCGCTGGTCATCAGCCAGTTCCTCTGGGTCATCCCGCGCTCGATTCAGTCGATGCTCGTGCAGTCTGTCTCGGACCTGTGGGCGGACGAACGAATCGACCAGATTAACGAAATCGCCTCTCGCGTCACCCGCTACGGGATGCTCGTCATCGTCCTCCTGTCGCTCGGGCTGGCGGCGCTCGCGAAGGACTTCGTCCCGCTGTACCTCGGTTCGGGGTCGATGCCCGTCGTCACGCCGCTTCTCATCCTGCTCCCGGGGACCATCGGCTTCGCGGTCGTTCGCCCCATCCTCGCCATCAGCCACGCGAAGGCCGATATGAAGCCGCTCATCGCGGCGACCGGTGCCGCGGCGGTTCTGAACATCGTCTTGAACGTGGTTCTCATCCCGCGTCACGGCATTCTCGGGGCCGCCGTGGCGACGACTACTCGGCTACTCCTCGCTCCCGGTGTTCAACCTCGCCAGCGCGCGCTACCTCGGGTTCAAGCCGTTTTCCGACGCGCGACTCGTACGAGTGCTCGCGACGGGGTTCATCTCCGGAGTCCCCATCTTCCTGCTCTCGATGACCATCGAGAGCAGTCTCCTCGCGTTGGTCGTCGTCCCGACTATCGGCCTCCTCGTCTTCGTGACGGTGGCGTTCGTGGTCGGGGCCGTGGACGCCGACGAGGCGCTGGACCTGCTGAGTTCACTTCCCGACCCGGTTGGTTCCCGCGCCACCGCGATTCGCGTCCGTCGCGGCGGCGGTAGCGCCAACGCCGGGACTCCCGCGTGGGGCAACGAATCCTGGGCCGACCGGCACAAAAACACGCTGCAACGCGTCCTGCTCGTCGCCGGTGTCCTGCTTTCGCTCTCCGGCGTCGCACTCGCCGTCGGCGTCCCCAGCGTCGGCATCGCTCCCTCGGTCGACGGCGACTCGCCGGTACCGCAGGTGAACAACACCACCCCGGTCACCGACACGCCGATGCCGACGACCGATACGCCGGTGACGACGACTTCTGCGACCGAGACGGGCACGGGGACGACCGACACGGCGGCATCGACGAACACGACCAGTCCGCCGTCGAACACGACGACGACCGAGTCGGACGACGGCGGGGGCTGGCTCTGGGGCGGTGACGACGACGATGACGACGACGGCGATGATAGCGTCGACCAGACGACGACTTCGACCTCGACAGCGACGGAGACACCGTCGAACAACACGACGACCACCTCGACGGCGACAGTGACGGAGACGCCGACGAACAACACGACGACGACCACCTCGACGGCAACCACCGCTTCGACGACCACCTCATCGCCGCCGACGACTTCGACCTCGACAGCGACGGAGACGCCGTCGGACAACACGACGACGACGACCACCTCGTCACCGACGACGACGGACACGACGACGACGACAACGTCTGAGACGACAACTACGACCGACACGGCCACGACAACGTCTGAGACGACAACCACAGACACGACGACAACGACCACAGATACGACGACCACAACGACGAATACGACCACGACCACAGACACCGCGACAACCTCCACGGACACGACGGACACGTCGACGACCGAGACCACGACGGACACGTCCACGACAGAGACCACGACGGACACGTCCACGACCGAGACTACGACGACGTCGAACACGACCGACAGCGGGTCGACGCTCCTGATGGCGCAACCGCTTTCGGCGGCCGAGTGGTTCGATTTGCAGTCGTCTCCGCTCGGCGGGTCGCCGTGGTTCCACTCGGTTCTGTTCGTGGGAATCGTGGCGCTCGCCGGTCGAAGCGCGGTCTAACGCCGCTGTCCCGTCTCTCTCGTCGCTTGCGTCTGTTGGTGGCCTCAGTCACCGGCCACTTTTCCAGAACTCTGTCGAACTCGGCGCGTCCCTCGGTCGACGCGATTCGGGAATCGAAATGATAATTTAACTATAGATTGGTTCCCTTAACGTGAACCGACGGTCATTACTCGCGACGCTGAGTCTCGGTTCCATCTCTGCGTTAAGTGGCTGTCTCAATCTCGAAGGCGTCGATGGCGGCGTCCTCACGGTGATGCACGTGTCGTCGTCCGAACCCCCAGACGTCGTTCCGTCCTCCGACGAGCGTCTCTCCGACGAACCGTTGCTCCAGCGAGCGCTCGACCGCGTGACGCAAGACGAGGCTCGCGGAGTGATGGACTTCCGATTGGATAGAAGCGAGTACCGGTCAGTCGCGGACGCGCTGGAGACGCTCCCGTAGTACGACCGCACGGAGCACGAGCTATCGATTCCGTCCGGTTTCTACGTTCGTCACAACGGGTTCGTCTACCGCCTCGCGTACAGACCGATGTGTTCGGAAACGCCGCTCGTCTCGTCCGAAAATCCCCGAAACCGGTGCTGGACGTCGGTCCCCGAAGGGACGACCACGCTGCAGCGAACTTGACCCGCGGTTCGACAGCGCGCGTCGCCGAATCGAAACAGCCGACTGCGTTCGTCACCGCGGTAGTCGCTGGCGGTCGAGATGGAAAGAAGAGAGGAAGGCCGTTGTCCGCTGTTCTCCGGCAGTTACCGCGCGGCCGCGACGGTCTGTGTTCCGTTTTCGTCGAGGACCTCGACGTAGAGGTCGGCGATGTCCTCGCAGACGTTCTCCCACGTACACTCGTTCGCGTACGCCTGAATCGCATCCGCGTCCCACTGCTTGTGGAGGGCATCGACGACGGCGTCGGCGAGTTCGTCGTGCGACTCCGGTCCCTCGACGAGGAAGCCGTAGTCGTCGCTCGTGACGACCTCTTCGCTCCCACCGTTTTTCGTGGCGACGACGGGCGTCCCGCAGGCCATCGCCTCCAGTTGGACGACGCCGAAGCTCTCGCTGTAGCTCGGGAGGACGAACACGTCGGCCGCGTTCATCCAGTCGTTGAGCGTCTCGGATTCGACGTAGCCGAGCAGGTCGGTCCGGTCGTCGATGCCGAGTTCCGCGGCGAGCGATTCGAGTTCGTCGCGCATGCCGCCCTGCCCGCCGATGACGAGCCGCGCCTCCGGTTCGGAGTCGCGGACTCGCGTCATCGCTCGCATCAGGTGTTGGAAGCCCTTCCGTGGTTTCAGCGTCCCGAGCGCAAACACGACGGGCGTGTCGTCGTCGATGCCGAGTCGCTCACGGGCCGCGGTGGTGGAGACGCGCTCGAACACGTCGGTGTCGTAGCCGTTGGGGATGTGGACCACGTCGTCGTTGTAGGCCTCCAGTTTCGAGCGGTCGCGCCGGTTGACGCGAACGAGCCGGTCGGCGTCGGTCCACGCTCGCTTCAGCCGGGCGTTGTCGGAGTCGAGTTGTGTTTGGAACCAGTTGCGGTTGGCGTGGACGGTGAGGACGTACGGGATGCCGAGTTCCTCCTTCAGGCGCGCGCCGACGTACCCGGAGGTCCACGTCATGTGGCAGTGAATCAGGTCGAACGAGACGGGATGGTCCGCCAGTTTCTTACGGACTTTTCGGGCGTGTTGCTGGCCGAGGAGGTGCTCGCGCTGTGCGTCCACCGGGAGGTACATAAGCGGGGTCGCGATGACGTGTACGTTGTCGGGTACGTCCGTCGTGGCGATTTTGGCGTCTCTTCCGAACCCCTCGCCGCCGCCCACGGGGAGCCGAGATGCCACGTCGGCGAACCAGTTGTACCTGACGCAGACGGTAACGGAATCGAAGTACTCCGCGAGCACGTCGACCTGCGACTTGACGAAGTGTTTGTAGCCGTGTGAGACGACGAGGAGGTCCTTATCGGCCAGTCGGTCGTGGTCCATGCGTTACCCGCAGTTGCGTACCGACCCCCATGATTATCGGGTCGGTAAGGTCCGTTCGTCTCAGGCGGGTGGCAGTTCGGTGTTGTCGACGACGAACCCCTCCGCGCCGCCGTCGATGTAGCCGCCGTAGAGTACCGAGTCCATGACGACCACGTCGGTCCCCTGCGAGTACAGCTTCATGGCTTGTCGCCCGCTGAGGGACCGCGCGGTGATGCCGTCGAAGCGCGTCCGGTTGCCCTTGTTGATGAAGGGATGGTGCGTCGCCTCGTAGGTCCCGCCGACGAACAGGGCGTCGTCCGCGAGAATCTCGGCGCAGCGCCGGTAGCTCTCGCCGGGTTGGTGGACGGTCAGGTTCTCGAACCGGGCGTTCGCGCGCTCGACGCGAATCGCCTCGCGCTGGCCGTCGCCGGGTGCCGAACCGGTGATGGTGACGTTCTTGACGAGCACCATCGGGTCCTCCGGAAGGTTTTGTCCCTGAAGGTAGATAGCAAAGTTCGACCCGTGGATGTCGATGGTCGTGTCGAGGACTTCGAGGCGACCCGCCCCGGGAGTCACCTGAATGCCGCGCGCACAGCCCTCGTCGTCGTTGAGGACGATGCTGCAGTTCTTGATGACCGAGGTCTGCGCGTCGTCGAGGACGCGAATGGCGTTCTCCGCGGAACCGGTGACTTCGACGGTGGTGTCTTCGATGCGGAGGTCAGCCCCGTCGTCGAGGCGGATACCGCGCTGGCTGATGCCGGGGACGAGTTCGTCGATGACGACCGTCGCGCCGCGGACGCTGCTGCCGTACCCCTTGAGCCGAATCGAGGAGACGGTGCTGTTCTTGTACGTCCCGCCCTCGACGTGGACGACGCCCTTCGAACCCGAGACGTACAGCCCGTTGTCCGGGAACCGACCGAGTTCGCAGTCGACGAAGCGGAGCGTCCCCGCGCTGTTCGGGTCGATGAGTATCCCGGTGGGGCCGAGGTTGATGTCGCCGATGGTGTCTTTCGTGAACGCCGCGCCGTCGGGCGCGCTGAACCGCTCGACGGTGCCGGTCCCACCGGCCGTGGTCACGCTGAACAGCGCCGGACCGAGGGTTCCGGTGTCGTGTTCGCCCGCGATGGTGATGTCGCGGACTTCGAGCCCGTCCGTGACGTAGGCCTCGATGGCCCGAATCCCGGTCTGCGGGGCGGTGAAATCGAACGTGAACCCCTCGAAGAGGAGGTCTCTGCCTGGGGCGTAGATGACGCCGAGCCGGAAGAACCGGGCCGCGCCGGTGAACTCGCCCTCGGTGACGACGTTGCTGTCGATGGCGTCGATTCGGCCGTGCGTGAGCGTCGCGTTCGGCCCGTAGAACCCGAGGTTCTCGAATCCGGTCTTTCGGAGTTGCCTGTGCATCAGGTATCGCCCTCCGGGAAGACCAGGAGCGTGTCGTCCGCGACGTGCCGCGAGAGCACGTCGTCGATGGGTTCGACGCCCTTCGGGTCGGCTCCCGCGTCGACGACGTTGACGACGTTCGAGAACCGGTCGAGGTACGCCTGCGGAACGTCGACGCTCATCGTGTTCGCCTCGACGCTGTTGACGGGGTGCGACAGATAGCTTCCGACCGCGAGGGTGCCGACGGCTCCGAGGAGATACGAGCGCCGCGTAAGCTTCGGGCCCCGGGAGTCATTCGCGTCGGTATCGTCAGATTGCGTGAATCTCATACAACCGAGAACGTCGTATACTCACGAACGTTCCCGGCTTCACATGTTCAGCCTTTAAGTATGCCTGCGGATTTCGGCGGCCTTCGGCCCCCGATTCGACTCGGGTTACTCGCTCGGAACCTCGGTCTCGTAGGTGTCGTCGTCGACCCGGATTTCGAGCGCTTCGTTGTCGTTGTGGTCGAGGACCGTGCCGAAAAGCAGGAACGTGATACCGAAGAGAAGACCGATTGCCCAACTGCCGAGGCTGGGTGAGTTGTCGTCGCCGTCGCCACCCGTCAGTCCCGAGCCGATGAGGCCGATGGCCGCGACGCCCGCGATGACAGTTCCGAGGTAGTAGAACGCCGCGAGCGGGTGGAAGTCGCGGAGCATGTACTTGTTTTTCAGCCGCCAGAAGTAGTTCCGGAGCAGCATGCTCGAGACGCGGGGGACGTACTCGCTGTAGTTGATGTGGCTCTTCCAGTCGTCGTCGTACAGGTACTCCGCGGAGCAGGCGATGTCCGCGACCCGAAGGTTCTCGGCGTTGAGTTTGACGAGCAGGTCGTTGCAGTAGCCGTAGTACTCGTACATGTTCTCGATGTCGGCCTGCCGAAGCGCCTCGTGGGAAATCGCGGTGTAGCCGTTCTGCGGGTCCATCGTCTTCCAGTAGCCGCTGGCGAACTTCGTCAGGTACGAGAGGATGGAGTTACCGACGAGTCGATAGCCCGGCATGGCGTCGAGGTCCGACTGCTCCATGAATCGGTTGCCCTTCGCGTAGTCGGCGTCGCCCTCCGCGATGGGGTCGAGATACTTCGCCAGTTCGTTGGGGTTCATCTGCCCGTCGCCGCCGAGGACGGCCGTGATATCGACTTCGTCTTCCAGCGCGTGGAGGTAACCGGTCTTGAGCGCGCCGCCGACCCCGCGGTTCTCCTCGTGTTGAATCGGGACGACCACGTCGTCGTACGCCGTCGCTTCGGGGGTGTGGTCCTTGTTGAACGCGTCGGCGTGCGTCACGATTTCGTCCCACGTCCCGTCTGTCGACCCGTCGTCGACGACGTAGGCCAGGTCGACGAACGAGGGGAGAGTGTCGATGACGTCCCCGACGTAACCCGCTTCGTTGTAGGCCGGCACGACGACGGCGATTGAGTTGTCTTTGTACATTGTAGTCGGAGTCCTACCGAACTGTGGACGTTTCGGTGTCGTTATTATGGGTATCGTAGTTGCTCACAGCCCGCCGACAGGTTCGGGAGCGACCCCGCGGAGACGCGGCTACAGACGCTTATCACCCGCATAATAACCCGTACCGATTATCGAACAACAGGCGATGCACGAGGACCGAAGGGGGGACGACGCTCGACCGATATACTTGGAGATAACGCTTGAGGACCCGAGGCTGATTCTCTCGTCGTTCGTCACGGGACACCGGGGGCCGGTCGAACTCGAATTCCAACCGACCGAGGGATTTGGCTGGGACTGCGCGTTCGTCGTGTCGAACAGGGTCCCGTCGATTCAGTCGGGGCGTCCCTCGTCGTCGACCCGACCGTGATAGAGGCGGATTTCCTCGGTTCCGTCGGCTCCGACCACCGGTTTCGCGTCCTCTTCGGGAGCGGCGTCCGCCTGATTCCCCCGTCCTCGACGGAGATGGGCGTTCGGGTCATCTCCGTTCGACACAAAGACGGCAGGTGGTCCATCCAGATGCACCTCCCCGCTCACTCGACGCTGCACCGCGTCCAAGAACACTACCACGACAACGATATCTCATTCCGGGTAAAGCGCCTCCACGTCGCCCGCGACACCGACGTGGGGACCGAGACGGCGCTCCTCCCGGGGCAGCGCAAGGCGCTTCTCGTCGCCCACGAACACGGTTATTTCGAGGTCCCACGGCGGTCCTCGCAGGGCGAACTCGCAGCCATCCTCGGCATCTCCAAGTCGGGGGTCTCACAGCGGATTCGCCGGGCCATCTCGCGACTCATCGAGCGACGCTGTCGCCGTGACTCCAGCCGGCCGCAGAGAGAGGTGAGTCGCGGCGGGGACTCGGGGCCAAACCGCCGTGGCTCAGAACCAGTTTCCGTCGTACGTGACGTCGACGTCGCCGTACTCCCAGACGCCGTTGTGAATCACAGATTCGGTGACTTCGACGCCGCTCGACCCGTCGATGACTTTCATTCCTTCGTAGCCGTCGTGCGACTCGGCGGTGATGCCGCGGAACGTCGTCCCGTCAGCGTCGTTGACCAGCGGGATGTGGCCCGTGTCGTAGTCGCCCCAGACGAACGTGCTGCCGTCGCCGAGTACCTTGACCGCGCGTCGATAGTCGCCACCAGTCTGCTCGACGTCGAAGCGGTCGAGCGTGCAGTTCCCTCGTTCGAGCCGGACCGCGTGCCGACCGTTCGACCCGTCGCCGGAGCCGCCGACGCTCGACTTGAGAATGTAGACCGGGTCCGCGTCGGCGCTGCTCGGCCCGCCCACGACGAGCGCGTGGCCGCTGGTGTTGAACTCGATGTCCGTGTTGATGATATCGATTTTTCCGGCGCCCGGCGAGACGGTGACGGCCTTCGTCGACACGTCTCCGTTGACGATGACGCTCGAGTTCTGAATCCGCGCCCACTCGACGTCGTTCTGGACGCTGATGGCGCGCCCGTTCGGCTCGTCGATTCGGACGACGGTGTCGTCTATCCAGTTGTACGCACCGCCGTCGAGTCGGATGCCCCGCTGGTTCGTGTCGTCAGTGCGGCGTTCGTCCACGATGACGGTCGCGCCGTGAATCGAGCTGTAATCGCCCGAGAGCCGGATGTTGGCGATATTACTGTTCTTGAACACACCGCCGTCGACGACGACGCGGCCGCCCTCGGTCGAACAGTAGAGACCGTTGTCGGGCCACGCGCCGACCTCACAGTCGCGGACCCAAAGCTTGCCGTCGTGGTACGGCGACACGATGATTCCCGTGGGCCCCACGTCGATGTCGCCCGGCGTGTTGTCCGAGAACTCGCCGCCGTCGGGAATCCTGATGTTCTGGAGCGTCCCGATGCCCGACGAACTGGTGACGTCGAACGCGAACGGGCCGTACTTCCCGCTGTCGTGTTGGCCGACGACGGAGAGGTTCCGCGCGAGGAGGTCGTCTCTGACCTGCGCTTGGACGACGCGAAGTCCCGTGTCGTCGTCGGTGAAGTCGAACTCGAAGCCCTCGACGACGAGGTCTTCCCCCGGTTGCTCGAACGTCCCCAACTTGAACAGCCACCTGCCGTCGTAGTCGGCGGCCGGGACGATAGTCGCGTTATCTCCCCGCAGTTCGAACCCGCGGAAATCGACGTGACGGAACGAGTCGCCCATGAGATACTCGCCCTCCGGAAAATACAGAACCGTCCCGTCGTCGCACTGGATGTCGTCTAAGATCGGGTTGATAGACTCTCCACCGGTCGGATCGGCTCCCTCGTCGACGACGTTGTACCAGTCGTCGTCGGCTGATGCCGTCCCGGCGAACGAGACCGCCGCGGCCGCCCCGCCGATACCCTTCAGTACCTGTCTCCGAGAGACTGTCCTCCTGCGCTCTTCTGCGCCTTGATTCCGCATCGAGAGAACGTCTCTGCCTCTGTCTAATGAGTATTTTTAG
>NZ_JPES01000081.1:0-19740 GCF_000730175.1 Haloferax sp. ATB1
AGTTCACGGAGGCGGAGATTCGCGCCCTCGTGGAGGCCGCGAGCGCGAAGGGCGTCCCGACCGCGGCCCACGCCCACGGCGAGGAAGGTATCAAAAACGCCACCCGCGCGGGGATTTCGAGCGTCGAACACGGGATGTTCATGGACGAGGAGGCCGCCGACCTCATGGTCGACCACGGCACGTACTGGGTGCCGACGGCCTCAGCGGTTCGGGAAATCGTCGAGGCGGGCGTCGAGGCCGGTATCCCGCCCGAGGCGGTCGCGAAGGCCGAAGACGCCGCCGAGCGCTTCGAAGGCGCGTGGGAACACGCGCTCGACGCCGGCGTGAAAATCGCCATGGGGACCGACGCGGGCACGCCGTTCAACGACCACGGCGAGAACGCGCTCCGCGAGATGGAACTGCTCGTCGAGTACGGTCTCTCGCCTACCGAGGCGCTCGAAGCCGCGACTGTCGGCGGCGCCGACCTCCTCGGACTGGACGACGTGGGGAAGGTCGCCGAGGGCTACGTCGCGGACCTCGTCGTCCTCGACGCCGACCCGAGCGAGGACGCGGGCGCGTGGCGGACAGTCCAGCAGGTGTATCGCGAGGGCGAGCAGGTCGTCTAATCGCAACACGGCAGTCGGTATCACACCCGATTTGAAGCGACAACCTTTTACAATCGCGAGCAATATCTGGTGATGTACCAACGTGCTCTGTTGGTGTAGTCCGGCCAATCATATCACCCTCTCACGGTGATGACCAGGGTTCGAATCCCTGACGGAGCACTTCTCTCAATCTTGAACCGCGAGCGGTAGCGAGCGTGTTCGGGTTCGAAATTGACGACGATTCGAATTAGCCGACGTTCGCTTCCGAGCGTCGTCGATTCCTTACCGATTCCGGTCGCCGAGTTTCGACATCACGAGGTCTTCGGCGGTTCGCAGTCGGTACTGAACCGTCGAGCGCGGCACGTCGAGCACCTCGCTGAGGTCCTCGACGGTCACCTTGCGCGGGCGCTCGTAGTAACCGTGTTCGACGGCGGTTTCGAGCGCCTCCCAGTGGGCCGACGAAAGGTCGGCCGCGATTCGCGATTCGGCGTCCCAGTTGCCGGCGCTCGTGAGGTGTTCGACATCCAACTGCAGGCCCTCTCTGAGTTGCGCCTCGATGGTTTCGTACAGTTCGCCGAGCGGGTGGTCACCGGGGTAGAGGATGCGCCAGCGGTACGCGCCCGCACGGCGGGATGACTCGAAGATGACGCCCGGTCCGACGTGTTCGAGGACGTACCGTGGAATCGAGTGGCAGTTGCTCACCTCTTCGCGGTAGGTGTAGACGGTCATCGAGTTGCCCGACCGGTCGAGGACGTGGTAGTCGCGGTGGGTGTGGCAGTCGGGCGCGTCGAGACACTCGTTGCACCGCGTCTCGTCGAGGAACACCCCCTCGAACGCCGACAGCGCCTCCGGCGTGCCGACGACGTGGTCGACCCGCCACATCACGTCCTCGGTGGACGAACAGACCGACGACCGGGACCGCAGGCTCGGGTACTCGTAAAACAGGTCCATCAGTTCGTCGGTCCCCTCGGAAAAGCGAACGACGAATTCGAACTCGCGCATTCGGTCTTCGTTCTGTCGCGGAGCGACTTAGCATGTACTAATCTGACATCTGTCGTTTTCGAGGCCACTTCCGGGTTATATTCGTCTTCGTCACCACCTCCCCGGCCGGAGTTAGCAGGTGCTAACGAAATCGTGAGGGGTATTTGGCACGGACTGGAAGACGCAGCGAGCGGACACCGGTGCGACACGGCAGACGCGGGGTCCACCCGCGATTCGAGAACGTACGGTCGCGCGGGCCGCTCGCTCGCGGGGACGGTTCCGACCGTCCCCGCTCCACCACCGACCGCAACCGTTCACTCCAACCAACCTCGGACGGCGACCGGGTCACCACCTATTTCACGACCGGTCGTCTACCCGCACGAGGATGTTACTCGCGGGAACGGTGGTCGCCGACGCGGCCACCATCATCGAAGAGGGTGCCGTCGTCGTCGACGGCGACCGCATCGTCGCGGTCGGAGCGCACGCGGACCTCGTTGACGCGTACCCCGACCACGAGCGACGCGAGTTCGGTATCGTCGCGCCCGGACTCATCGGCGGGCACGTTCACTCCGTGCAGTCGCTCGGCCGCGGCATCGCCGACGACACCGAGCTCTTGGATTGGCTGTTCGACCACGTGCTCCCGATGGAGGCCGGCCTCGACGCCGAGGGGATGCGCGTCGCCGCCGAACTCGGCTACCTCGAATGCATCGAGTCCGGGACGACGACGGTCGTCGATCACCTCTCTGTCCGACACGCCGAAGAGGCGTTCGAAGCCGCGGGCGAGATGGGCATCCGCGGGCGCATCGGGAAGGTGCTCATGGACACGAACGCCCCCGAGGGATTACAGGAAGACACCGACGCCGGCCTCGACGAGTCCGAGCGCCTCATCGAGCGCTATCACGACGGCTTCGACGGCCGCATCCGGTACGCCGTCACGCCGCGGTTCGCCGTCACCTGCTCGGAGGCCTGTCTCCGGGGCGTCCGCGAACTCGCAGACCGGTACGACGGCGTCCGCATCCACACCCACGCGAGCGAGAACCGCGACGAAATCGCCACCGTCGAGGCGGAGACGGGCATGCGCAACATCCACTGGCTCGACGAGGTCGGCATCACCGGCGACGACGTGGTGCTCGCCCACTGCGTCCACACCGACGAGTCCGAGCGCGAGGTGCTCGCCGAGACCGGCACGCACGTCACCTACTGCCCGTCGTCGAACATGAAGCTCGCGTCGGGCATCGCGCCCATCCCGGACTATCTCGACCGCGGCATCAACGTCGCGCTCGGCAACGACGGCCCGCCGTGTAACAACACGCTCGACCCCTTCACCGAGATGCGGCAGGCCAGTCTCCTCCAGAAGGTCGACGCGCTCGACCCGACGAGCACGCCCGCCGCAACCGTCTTCCAGATGGCGACCCGAAACGGCGCGAAGGCCGCCGGCTTCGACCGCGTCGGCGAACTCCGCGAGGGGTGGAAAGCCGACATCGTCGGCATCGACACCGACCGCACGCGAGCGACGCCGCTCCACGACGTGCTGTCGCATCTCGTGTTCGCCGCCCACGGCGACGACGTGGTGTTCACCATGGTCGACGGCGACGTGCTCTACGACGGGGGCGAACACGTCCGCGCGGACGCCGACGACATCCGCGAGCGGGCGCGGGCGGTCGCCGACGGCCTCGACGCGGCACCCACGAGCGACTGAGCGCCCCCGCTCACGAGACCGCCTCGCACGCAGGACCGGCCGCACCCGCGAGGCCCGCCGCCATCGTCGCCTCTTTCTCTCCGCGCGACCCCACCTGTGTCATGACTGTCCCTGTCCGCCTCCGCGCGGCGACGCCGTCCGACCTCCCCGCGATACGAGAGATTTACGCGCCGTTCGTCCAAGACACCGCGATTTCGTTCGCATACGACCCGCCGAGCGTCGCGGACCTCGAAGCGAAACTGGAGAAGAAGACCGACTACCCGTGGCTCGTCTGCGAACTCGACGGCGAGGTCGCCGGCTACGCCTACGCCGGCGCGTTACGGGAGCGCATCGCCTACCAGTGGACCGTCGAGACATCGATTTACGTCCGCCCGGACTTCCAGCGCCGCGGCGTCGCTCGCGGTCTCTACACGGCACTTTTGGACCTGCTCGAACGACAGGGCTACGCCTCCGCGGTCGCCGTCATCACGACGCCGAACCCCGCGAGCATCGACTTCCACGAGTCGTTCGGGTTCGAACGCGTCGGCCGCTTCGAGCGCGTCGGCTACAAACGCGACGCGTGGCACGACGTGGAGTGGTGGAGTCTCGACCTCGGCGACCGACCCGACGACCCCGACGCGCCGCTGTCCGTCGCCGACGCTCGCGAACGTGACTGGTGGGACGATGCGCTCGCACGCGGTGCGGCGCTCGTCGAAGACAGCGCATAGCAAGCAGTCCCTCCCAAACCGGAGTCCCCCCGTCTCCCGGTTCAGCCCGCGCGTTCAGACGCCGGCTTCGAGGGAGTCTTCCACCTCGGTGTCCGTCGAATCGCTTCCGTCAGTCGTATCGACCTCGTCGACCGTTTCGACCTCGTCGGCCGTATCGGCCGCCCGTTCGCCGGCCCTCGCCTGTTCGAGCACGTAGCGCTCGACGCCGGCGGAGAGCATCCCCTGCCAGTCGTCGAACTCGGTGTTCGACTCGACGTACCGGTCCCACTCGTGGGGCGGTATCGACTCGAAGGAGTCCTGATCTTCGACCGCGAACCCGCTCTCTTCGAGGAATTCACTGATCGATGCAGCCTGACAATGCGACTCGACCCACGACGACGGGAACAAGTCGGCCAGCGTCACCTCGCCGCCGAGTCCCCCAATCTCGACGTCGAGTGTCGCGGCCGTCGTTTCGGCCTCACCCATACCCGGGTGCTACAGCCACGGATATAACGGTGTTGCGGTTGGCGTCCGAGAGAGTCAGTTCGTCGAGACGATTTCGACCACGTCCCGGTGTGCGAGTTCGTGGTCCGAACCGATTTGGCGCTTCGAGTGGCAGTCGATGCCGTGGAGGAGGCCGTCGCCGATGTCCGAGTGCAGGTGGTACGCGAAGTCCTCGGTCGTCGAGCCCTCGGGGAGGATAAAGCAGTCCCGGAAGACGCCCTGCGAGTCGCTCTTGCCGTTCGCGCTCCCGGGGAAGATGGCGATGGCACCCATCACGTCGAACAACGCGTTTTCGAGCGACTGCTGGACGCCCGTGCCGCCGAACTCCGTGACGAACTCGCGAATCTGTTCGAGACCCGCCTCCTGTTCGTCGCTCACGTCGCCGACGATGTCGAAGTCGTCGTCGCCGGGGCGGTAGTCGACGACGCCGCCCTCGTCGGCCTTCTTCAGCGCCTTCTCCGCGTGCGCCGAGGTCGGGACGAACGTCAGGTGTTCGTAGTCGGCGTCGGCCGTGATTTCCTCGTAGTTCTCTTGGGAGACCGGCTTGTCCATCTTGTTCGCCGCGATGATGATGGGCTTCGTCCGCTTTCGAATCTCGCGGGCGAGCGACTCCTTGTCCGCGTCGTCCCACTCGTCGGGGTCGAGCTCCAGGCCGAGCGAGAGGATTATCTGCTTGATTTCGTCTTTGTTCGTCTTGAACGCGGACATCTGTTCCGCGAGGTCGACTTCGATGTCCTTGTCCTCGCCGTGGTAGCCCGAGCGGTAGCGGTCGATTCCCTTCTCGAGGACGCCGAGGTACCACATGTCCAGTTCGTTCTCGAGGAAGTCGATGTCCTCCCGGGGGTCGTGGCCCTCCGTCGCCTCGCCTTCGATGTCCGTCTCACCGGAGAAGTCCACGACGTGGACGAGCACGTCCGCCTCGTTGAGGTCGGTGAGGAACTGGTTCCCGAGGCCCTTCCCCTCGTGCGCGCCGGGGATGAGACCCGCCACGTCGACGAGTTTGACCGGGACGAACCGCATCCCGTGGTCGCAGTAGCCGACCGAGGGCGTACACGACTCGTCGAACTCCGGGGCCGCACACTCGACGCGGACGTACGCCTCGCCGATGGAGGGGTCGATGGTCGTAAACGGATACGCGCCCTCGGGCACGTCGTTCATCGTCGCCGCGTTGAAGAAACTCGACTTCCCGACGGACGGTTTTCCGACGAGACCGATCTTGTAACTCATTCGTTGGTCGGACTGGTGTCTCGAACGCTAATAACCGTTCGACGTTCGTCTCTGCATGCGTGAGATTCGCACGCTATCGGGGTCGAGGAGGGTGATTCACCGCACTCGACGCCCGGGTTCGAGCGCCGGAAACGCGGCTCCGTCACCGGGTTCGCGGCACGCGGTAGCCGGGTCACGCCGAGGCGTCGGCGACGACGCGCGCTCGTGGTTCGCCTTTCGGCTCACGTCCGGTGCATCTTTGTCTCCACGTCTCCGACAGCCGGGCATGACCGACCCCGACGAGACGGCGAGCGAAACCGCGCCCGCGTCGAACACGGACTCCGACGCGGCCGCCACCGAGCGTTCGCCGGACGATTCGACCGACGGGGACACGTTCCGCGTCGGCATCCACGTCACCGAGACCGAACTCCGGTTCGTGGTCAACGTCCCGTCCGATATCGATTCGGGGTGGACCGACCCCGACGCGTTCCAGCGCCTCGTCGAACGCGTCACCTGGGAACAACTCGACCAGCGGGCGACGCTCCAGACCGTGGCGACCAACGCCGCCGAGGGCGAGACGGTGTTCCTCGGGACGGTGACGCTGCGACCGGACGAAACCGTCGTGGACCACACACTCCGCGTTCCGACGCTCGACGGCGCGTGAGCTAACTCCGTCTCACCTCCGATGACCGACCCGACGGCAGAACGCGCGATTCGAGAGATTCAGGACGCCGCGCTTAGCCGCGCGCTCACCGACGACGACCACGCGAGGCAGTCGCTCGCAGTCGCCGGCGCGCTCGAAACGGCCAGAACAGAAGCGACCGACGCGGAGTTCGACGACGGCGGCGTGACACTCGCGGCGTCGCTCGCGTTTGTCTCGACGCTGTTCGCACACCATCGGCTCCGCGAGTCGCTCCGGTCGAACGTCCGCGCATCCGACGACTCGGCGTGGTATCCCAGCGGTGTGCCCGCTCGCGTCGACGACGACCTCGTGGTCGCAGGCGCACGGCTCGCGGTTCGACGGTTCGGCGTCGACCCGGCGCTCGTCGGCGCGCTCGGTGACGTTTCCACAGAAAAAGTCGCGTCGGGCGAGTGAGTAGCCCGACCGTTGGGCTCTGACAACCACGGTCGGGGGCGTAAGGGATGTGGGGGGTGCCTCTGTCCACAGTACCCGCCCGGGCGCGTGCGAAGGGTGAAACCAAGCCCACGCTTGCTGCGTGGGACCCGTGTTCGATTAGTTAGTTGTTGTTCGCGTGCTCCGGCGGGCCACCACCGTTGCCGTTACCGGTGGACTCGTCATCGTCTTCCGACTCGTCGTCAGCGTCGTCCGTGCTCTCGGTCTCTTCTTCGTCGGTCTCCTCGTCGTCTTCGTCGCTCGCCTTGTCGTTGTTGGCGTGTTCCGGCGGGCCACCGGCGTTACCGTTCTTGGCCTTGTCGGAGTTCCCGGGTGCGTCTTCCTCGCCGTCAGCGTCGTCGCTGCTGTTCTTCGGGCCGGCGTGGTCCGGACGCTTGTCGTCGGCGTTACCCGGGTTGTTCTTAGTCACGAAGTCGGAGACGGCCTGTCCGAGCGGGCCGTCAGTACCCGTGTCCTTGAGTCGCTCGACGAAGCTGCTGACGAGCTGCCCGAACGGGTCGTCCTCGGCGACCTCACCCTGCAGGGTGGTGGTCGTCTCGGCGGTGAGGCCGTCGTACTCGGCGGTCACGTCGACCGTGACACTCTGCAGGGGCGCGATGAGTTCGACGGTACCGTTCGCGTCCGTCTCGTACTCGCCCGCGTCCGTGTAGTTACCCTCGACCGCGACCGAGGCGTTCTCGACGGGTTCGCCGTCTTCGGTCACGGTGATGGTGACCGACCCGTTTTCGTCCTGCGAGACGGAGACGTTGAGGTCGTCAGCCTCGACGGCGACCGTGGTCTCGGCGGAGAGGCCGTCGGCCGTCGCGACGAACGTCAGGTTCGTCGTGGTCGTCGGCTCGGCGACCTCAACGGTGCCGTTCGCGTCCGTCTCGTACGTGCCGTTGTCGGCGTAGTCAGTTCCGTTGACCTGAACCGACGCGTTCTCGACCGGTTTGCCGTCCTGCGTGACGGTGGCGACGACCGTGTCGTTGGCGTCGTCAACCTCGGCGGTGACGGTGAGGTCGTCGGCCTCGACTGCGACCGTCGTCTCAGCGGTGAGGTCGCCGTCCATCGCGACGAACGTCAGGTTCGTCGTGGTCGTCGGTTCGGCAACCTCGACGGTGCCGTTGGCGTCCGTCTCGTACGTTCCGTTGTCGTACGCGCTCCTGTTGACCATGACAGACGCGCCCTCGACGGCGTCGCCGTACTGGGTGACAGTGGCGGTGAGCGTGTCGTTGGCGTCGTCAGCCTCGACGGAGATGTCGAGGGACTCGTCGAGCGGGACGAGGACGACGGACGTAGCGGTCGTGTTGTTCCCCTCGGTGACGGTGAACGTCGCGTTCACGCGCTCCTGCGGGTTGGGGAGGTCGACGGTGCCGTTCGCGCCCGTCGCGTACGTTCCGTTCCCGGAGTAGTTACCGCTCGATTCGACGACGACCGTCGCGTTCTCGACGGCCGTCTCGTTCCGTGTCACGGTCACTGTCGCGTCGCCCGTGTCGGCGTCCTGCGTGACGCCGACCTGGAGGGCATCGGTGCTCGCTGCACCGACGGTCCCGGGGACCATCGCGACGGCGAGCATCGCAACGACCATGACTACGGTGAAGGTGTTTGCTGCCGCGCATGCAACCCTCCCTTCTAACCCAGATACGGTAAAAGGGGAGAATCGTAACCCCGGTTTTCGCTGAATTTCACCCCAATCAACGTGTTCGAAATCGGGCTTTCGTCTGTCGATTTCGTCGAGTTTCGAGTCGAACGGCTGTCCGGATCCCGCCGAAACACCATCACGGTCGAAGGCGAGTGGTGTCGGCGGAACCGATGCGTTCGACGAGAGCGTTGCCACTCTCGGGCGTTTTCGCTGTCTCGACTGAGGGAGCGGTCGCTGTCTGTGCAGTGCGCGAGCGGACGTCCGCTCGCTGTAAATGAAAAAAGCCCACTGGACCGAAGTCCAGTGGGCTCTTATGAGTGGGGGCGGCGAACTGGATTTCCCAGAGGATCGCTCACTCCAGTACTGACCAGAACGCAGGTGAGCTTAACTGCCGTGTTCGGGATGGGTACGGGTGGAACCTCACCGCTCTGGCCGCCTTAATGCCGACCAACGGAATCGAACCGTTGTCATACCAATATCGGACGGGCCGTCTTACCAATGTGTTCGTGCAATCCAGTTTGCGCCTGGACCCGTTCTCGGGTCTCAGTGCGTATGAATGTGGCTTGGTCTGTTAGTGCTCGCGGGCTTAACAACTCGTTGCCTCGTTGCGTACACCCCGAGTCTATCGAACTCGTCTTCTACGAGTGTCCTCAGTGGAACTTCTTTTCCGTGTGGGTTTCGAGCTTAGATGCGTTCAGCTCTTACCCCGTGGTGCGTAGCTGCCCGGCATCTGCCCTCTCGGACAACCGGTACACCAGTGGCACCCATTCGTAGTTCCTCTCGTACTATACGAACGTTCACGTCAAGTTCCTTAACACCCCCAATAGATAGCAGCCGACCTGTCTCACGACGGTCTAAACCCAGCTCACGACCTCCTTTAATAGGCGAACAACCTCACCCTTGCCTGCTTCTGCACAGGCAGGATGGAGGGAACCGACATCGAGGTAGCAAGCCACCCGGTCGATATGTGCTCTTGCGGGTGACGACTCTGTTATCCCTAAGGTAGCTTTTCTGTCATCTACGGGTCCCATGAATGAACCTCGTAGGTTCGCTAGACCACGCTTTCGCGTCAGCGACACTCGTTGGGAATGTCACTGTCAGACTTCCGTTTGCTCTTGCGCTCTTCCACGAGTTCCCGACTCGCGTGAGGAAATCTTTGGGCGCGCTCGATATCTTTTCGAGCGCGTACCGCCCCAGTCAAACTGCCCGGCTACCGGTGTCCTCCGCCAGGAGTGAGAGTCGCAGTCACTAACGGGTAGTATTTCAATGTTGCCTCGGTGGCCCGCTGGCGCGGGTACCTGTGTAATGGCTCCTACCTATGCTGCACATTAGCGACCACGTCTCAGCGACAGCCTGCAGTAAAGCTCTATAGGGTCTTCGCTTCCCCTTGGGGGTCTCCAGACTCCGCACTGGAACGTACTGTTCACCGGGCCCAACGTTGGGACAGTGACGCTCTCGTTGATCCATTCATGCAAGCCGCTACTGAAGCGGCAAGGTACTACGCTACCTTAAGAGGGTCATAGTTACCCCCGCCGTTGACGGGTCCTTCGTCCTATTGTACTAGGTGTTCAGATACCCGCACTGGGCAGGATTCAGTGACCGTACGAGTCCTTGCGGATTTGCGGTCACCTATGTTGTTACTAGACAGTCGGAGCGTCCGAGTCACTGCGACCTGCTCGGTCAAGAGCAGGCATCCCTTATCGCGAACTTACGGGACTAACTTGCCGAATTCCCTAACGTCGGTTGATCCCGACAGGCCTTGGCTTGCTCTGCCAGCGCACCTGTGTCGGATCTCGGTACGAGCTTCTTGCTTGTCTTTTCACGGGCTCTAGGTACCGCCGAGTTTCCCTATCTCACCATTCGTTCGCTTCGTGCCGTTACGGCTTCCACGAATTTCGGTGATTCGACGGGGCGAAGGCCCCGCTCGGTGTTTCCTAAAGCGTCGACGTTTGGTGCAAGAAGGTACTGGAATATTAACCAGTTTCCCTTTCATCTATTTCGAATTACGGATAGACTTAGGATCGACTAACCCTCGGCTGATTGACAGTGCCGAGGAACCCTTGCGCGTAAGGCCGTCGGGGTTCACACCCGACTCTCGCTGCTACTGAGACCATGATTTTCGTTGCTGCACGGTCCACACGAGTTCTCACCCGTGCTTCCACCCATGCAGTATGCCAACCTACGGAATCGTGTCATATGACACGCCGCCAGGTCTCGGAGGTGGATTTGAGTCCCGATCATTTTCGACGCCTCGAACCTCGGCCGGTAAGCTGTTACGCTATTCTTAGAGGGTAGCTGCTTCTAAGCTCACCTCCCGGCTGTTTAGGGCTCGAGACAATCTTCAATCACACTTAATCCACACTTTGGGTCCTTAACCTGGCTCTGGGTTGTCTCCCTCACGGTGCACAAGCTTACCCCGCACACCGGACTCCCTGAGTCTACGACGTTCGTAAGTTCGGAGTTTGACAGGGAAGCGAACTCCTCTCGGAGTCCGGATTCCCAATCGGTCGCTCTACCTCACGAACTATCTCATCAGAGGTCATGCTTCGACATGTTTCGGTTGGAACCAGCTGTTGCCAAGTTCGATGGGCCTTTCACCCCTACACCAGAGTCACGAGAGGGTATTGTAGGACACCAACTCTAACGGGCCTCCACGCAGCTTTCGCCACGCTTCGCCCTGCTCCGGCGTAGATCACTTGGTTTCGGGTCGCATCCGGTTGGCTCCCCGCCCTTGAAGACGGTGGCCCTGGTCAAAGACTGCGGCCGTATCGGTTTCCCTATGCCTCCGGGGGTTCACCCCTTAGACTCGCCAGTCAGATGCACTCCATGGTTCGTTTTTCAAAACGCACGACGTAACATCGGCTTCACTCGAGTCATACTACGGGATCGCTCCCAGTTCTTTCGTCGAGTGACCTTGTATGCCACGTCGCTCTATCGCCAACTGATTTCAAGCCCTATTGCACCGCCCTTTTCGGGGTGCTTTTCAGCGTTCGCTCACGCTACTTGTTCGCTATCGGTCTCGAGGAGTGTTTAGTCTTCGCAGTTGATGCCTGCGAAATTCACGAGGGATATCCAACCCCCGCTATTCTGGAACAACCCCGGGATCTGGTTCTTATGTTACGGGGTTTTCACCCTGTATCACGCTCCGTTCCAGGAGACTTCACATAAGATCCAGGTCCGTTATGGGTAGTCCGTACACCACATTGCCCGAAGGCTTCGGTTTGGACTGTATCGCGTTCACTCGCCGTTACTAACGACATCGCGGATTGCTTTCTTTTCCTGTTCCTACTAAGATGTTTCAATTCGGAACGTTCCCCATTGCGCAAGGCAATTGCGTGGGGATTCCCATTCGGAGATCCTCAGTTCTTTCCCTCCATGCGGGTCCCTGAGGCTTATCGCAGCTTGGCACGTCCGTCATCGGCTCTCGAGCCGAGCTATCCACCAGCTGGCACAGTAGCCAGTTGATATAGTCACTGTGACCCGGAGAACGGGTCCAGTGGACGCCTGGATTGCACGTACACACGGTTTCATCAAATCCCCTCGGTGACGACCCGAGGCGAATTTTCGACCCTTCCCAACCTCGCTTGCGCGGGATGGTGCATCTGTCGTCAGTATCCATTCTGTCGAAACGTCTTGCCACACTTAAGGGGCACGATCGTTTCGGAGTGGAGTACTGCTTACCATGGACCCACAGGGATTCGAACCCTGGGCATCCTCCTTGCAAAGGAGGCACTCTACCACTGAGCTATGGGCCCGTGTTAGCCCTAGTAGTTCTAAGGTGTCCGAACGGGTGTCATTAGTGAACTCGGAAGATCGCGTGTGAGCCACCCCGTCGGGGTGGTCTCGGTCGTTAGGAGGTGATCCAGCCGCAGATTCCCCTACGGCTACCTTGTTACGACTTAAGCCCCCTTGCGAAGCCCAGATTCGACCACCGTGTGGTGGCCTCATCCGGACCTCACTCGGGTGCTTTGACGGGCGGTGTGTGCAAGGAGCAGGGACGTATTCACCGCACTCTATTGAAATGCGATTACTACCGAATCCAGCTTCATGAGGGCGAGTTTCAGCCCTCAATCCGAACTACGATCGAGTTTAGGAGATTAGCGTTCTCTTTCGAGATAGCAACCCATTGTCTCGACCATTGTAGCCCGCGTGTAGCCCAGCTCATTCGGGGCATACTGACCTACCGTTGCCCGTTCCTTCCTCCGCTTTAGCAGCGGCAGTCCTTCTAATGTACCCAGCCAGTCGAAACTGCTGCTGGCAATTAGAAGTGCGGGTCTCGCTCGTTGCCTGACTTAACAGGACGCCTCACGGTACGAGCTGACGGCGGCCATGCACCTCCTCTCTATAGCGTCGTGGTAAGGTCATCAACCTGACCGTCATTACTATAGTCGGAGCTGGTGAGATGTCCGGCGTTGAGTCCAATTAAACCGCAGGCTCCTCCGGTTGTAGTGCTCCCCCGCCAATTCCTTTAAGTTTCATCCTTGCGGACGTACTTCCCAGGCGGCTCGCTTCTCGGCTTCCCTACGGCACAACACAGGCTCGTAGCCTGTGTCACACCTAGCGAGCATCGTTTACAGCTAGGACTACCCGGGTATCTAATCCGGTTCGAGACCCTAGCTTTCGTCCCTCACCGTCGGATCCGTCTTCTCGAGGTGCTTTCGCCATCGGTGGTCCGTCCAGGATTACGGGATTTCACTCCTACCCCGGACGTACCCCTCGAGCCTTCCGGTCCCAAGCCACGTGGTTTTCACCGGACGCCCGCCAGTTGAGCTGGCGGATTTCCCGATGAACCTTCGTGGCCGGCTACGGACGCTTTAGGCCCAATAATATCGGTCATCACTTGAGCTGCCGGTATTACCGCGGCGGCTGGCACCGGTCTTGCCCAGCTCTTATTCCTCGACCGCCTTACAGTCGAGAAAAGCGAGGACTATATGCCCTCGCACTTGGGGTCCCCTTATCGCACTTGCGTGCAGTGTAAAGGTTTCGCGCCTGCTGCGCCCCGTAGGGCCCGGAATCTTGTCTCAGATTCCGTCTCCGGGCTCTTGCTCTCACAACCCGTACCGATTATCGGCACGGTGGGCCGTTACCCCACCGTCTACCTAATCGGCCGCAGACACATCCTACGGCGCCGGAGCGTTTGGGAGAGCCGGCATTTCCAGCGCGACTCTCCTATGAACTATTAGCCTCAGTTTCCCGAGGTTATCGTTCTCCGTAGGGTAGTTTGTCCACGTGTTACTGAGCTTTCCGCAACGAGTCTAAACTCGTGCAACTAGCATGGCTAAATCGGACCCCAATAGCAATGACCTCCGGCAGGATCAACCGGAATGGGTCGCGACCATTTAAACCTGGTCGCGGGGTGTTGGCGGGTGAATGGCAGCGTATTGCTGTCAAATCACCGTTCAAAGGTCCGAGTTCGTATGACATCCGTTCGGATGTCACCGAACTACTAGGGCTAACATCAGATACCGTCTTGCGGCGTACCGCAGGGGCGGAATCCTCATTTCCTTCGGACCTGAACCGATGCGATTCGAGGGTATAAACCCTTCGAACCCCGTTCGGTTCAGGGCCGGTGAGGCAGGACGCGTTGAATCGCCCTGCAATCGCGGTGCGTCTTTCGCATTCATCCGAAATGCCTTGGACCACTTAAGGCCGTCGTATCGTGGCGACCCCCGGGAAGGTGTGTCATCCCGGTGAGCGCCTGACGACCTTGGGGTCGGGGCGTTCGGTGGAAGCTTTCGGGGGGAGTGCCCCCGTGCGCTTCTTCGCATTAATCCGAATGCCGGGGATACATTTAACCCCGTTGATTTAGTGGCTCTGTGAGAAAAATAGACACGAGGCGTGCCATAACTTCACGCGCGGTCAGTTGTGACATCAATTCGGAAGACCGAGAAATCAATGTATTAGTTTCGCGCGCGTACGAGGCGGCGATAGAATCGACCCGTTGAAGTCGGTTTATAACGGGTCGCTTTATAAGGCCGGAGGTACGATTCACGTGCGAGCAATGAGTGGGCCGGCAGACTCCATCGAGATTCAGAACGTAGTCGCATCGACCGGGATCGGTCAGGAGCTCGACCTCGAAGCCCTCGCCGACGACCTCCCCGGTGCAGATTTCAACCCGGACAACTTCCCGGGCCTCGTCTATCGCACCCAGGACCCGAAAGCCGCTGCGCTTATCTTCCGTTCGGGGAAGATCGTGTGCACGGGTGCGAAAAGTATCGACGACGTGCACGACGCACTCGGCATTATCTTCGACAAGCTCCGCGAGCTTCAGATACCCGTCGACGACGAGCCAGAAATAACCGTCCAGAACATCGTCTCCAGCGCGGACCTCGGACACAACCTGAACCTGAACGCGCTGGCTATCGGTCTCGGACTCGAAGACGTCGAGTACGAACCCGAGCAGTTCCCCGGCCTCGTCTACCGGATGGACGAGCCGAAAGTCGTCATCCTGCTTTTCGGTTCCGGGAAAATCGTCATCACCGGCGGAAAGCGGACGGACGACGCGGAAACCGCCGTCGAAGAGATCGTCGAGCGCATCGACGCGCTTGGACTTCTCGGATAGACGACTCCGAACCATCGATTTTTCGCCGCGTTACGGGTCTGACCACCCACAAGTGTGAAATGCCGAACAGTCTAACGGAAGGACATGAGTGCGCGGGAGGACGTGGCGTTTCTCGTGGGGTCACAGAGTAGAGAGGCGATTCTCCGGGCGTTAGCGGTCGAGCCACGTCGGCCGACAGAGCTTGCAGGACTCTGTGACTGCGCCCGAGAAACGGCACAGCGGACGCTCGCGGGGTTCTGTGACCGGGGGTGGACGAAGAAGAAGGCCGACGGACTGTATCACCTCACCCCGGGTGGGACGATGGTCCACGAACAGTACGAGCGGTTCACCGAGACGGTCGAATGCGCCGACCGAATGAGCGAGTTCTTGGCAGATGCCGCGGAGATCTGTGAGGACGCTCCGCCCGGTGTTCTCGGTCAGATGAACATCACGACCGCCGCGGACAACGACCCGCACGCGCCGCTTAACAGGTACCTGACCATCGTCGGAAGCGAACCGGTCGACCGCTTCCGCGGAGTCACCCCAATCGTGAGTCGCGTGTTCAACGAATCGGCCGAGGCGGTGCTGGGGGAGAACACCCAGATGGAACTCGTTGTCGACCGCGGCGTCCTTGAGCGGTCGATGGACGCCTATCCGGACTCCTTCGAGCGCGCGCGGGAACTCGACCAGTTCGAACTTCGAATCGCCGAGGAGAGCCTCGACTTCGGACTGCTCGTGGTCGACGGCCACGGCGTCGTCTCCGCCTACGACGAGCACAACAACCTGACGGCCCTCGTGGACGGCGACACGCCTGAAGTCGTCTCGTGGGTCGAAAGCCTGTACGAATCGGTCCGCTCCAAGTCGGTCCCGATCGACCGACTCGAACCGTGAGTCTCCACCGACAACCGAGAGTGTGATCGGACCGGTCACACGTGAATATTCCGGTCACGTGATGCTGCAATAAAATATAAGAGGCCGCTCTACGGAGATACGCCTGCAGCGGTGCAGCGTCCCCGCGAGTCGGTTCGGCCCTCACACGCCCCGCGAGATTCCGGTTCTTCAATCAGGTGTCCGTGTTCTCGATGAGGACGTCTCTCACCACGTCCGGATCTTCGAGCAGTTGGTGCTTGGTGTAGCTTCCTTCCGCACTTCCGCCGCTGTGTTTCGACTGCTCGATGATGTCGAGAAACGCGTGTTCTTTCAGTAGGTCTCGGACTCGCCGGAGCGACAGGCTGTCGGAGCCCTGCTGTCGACAGATGTTCTCGTAGACCTCGTAGACGCGACTCGTTCGGAAGCCGTCCTGCTTTTCGTTCGAAAGCGAGAGGATAGCGAGCGCCTGTAACACGTAACGAGAGTGCGGTGTCGACCCGCGAATCAGCTCTCGGAAGCGGTCGGTCTCGGCGCGCTGACGCGCCTGCGTGACGAAGTTCTCCTTGACCGTACTCGCTCCCATCGACTGTGCGATTTCGCCCGCGTACCGCAAGATGTCGATGGCTTTCCGCGCGTCCCCGTGTTCGCGGGCGGCGAGCGCCGCGGCACGCGGAATCGTCGAGGGTCCAACACGCCGTCGCGGAACGCGTCGCTGCGGGCGTCCATGATGTCGCGGAGTTGGTTCGCGTCGTACGGCGGAAAGACGAACTCGCGCTCGCAGAGGCTGGATTTCACCCGCTCGTCCATCCGGTCTTTGTACTGGATCTTGTTGCTGATACCGATGACGCCGAGCTTACAGCCGGCAATCTTCCCCGCCTCACCGGCCCGCGAGAGCTGCATGAGGATGTCGTCGTCGCTCAGTTTGTCGATCTCGTCGAGGATGATGAGGACGACGTCGTACAGCGAGTCGAGGATGCGCCACAGCCGCTTGTAGTACGTCGACGTCGAAAGCCCCTTGTCTGGAACTTTGATCCCGGTGATCGCGGTGTCGTTGACGCTGTCGGCGATGGTCTGGACGGCCTGCGTCTCGGTCGTGTCCTGCGCGCAGTCCACGTAGGCGAACGTCGCTTTCACGCCCTCTTCTTCGGCCGTCTCGACGAGGCGCTGAGAGACGTACTTCGCACAGAGCGACTTACCCGTCCCCGTCTTCCCGTAGATGAGGACGTTGCTCGGACTCTGTCCGAAGATGGCGGGGTTCACCGCGGTCGCGAGATCCGAGATCTCGTCGTCGCGACCGACGATGCGACCCTCACCCGGGAGGTGGTTGATCTCCAACAACTCCTTGTTGGCGAAGATGGGGTCCTCCCGGGTGAAGAGGTCGTCGCTGGCGTTAGGCATGTTCGCAACACACCACGTTTCCGGTGAAAGGACTTACCATTCGACGCAGCACACACACACCACGTTTCCGGTGAACGACCACAAACCCCGGGTACCGGTCCACACGAAACGGGGGTTTCGGTTCACCGGAAACACGGTGTGGGGGTTCCTCTCAGTTCACGCGAAAACAGGGGGCTGCGCTTTGCGTCCCGGCGAGGACCGAAGATAGAACGCTCGAAACGGGCGGACAGTGGGGTAATCGTGCGTCGAAGCGACTCGCAGTCACCGCAACAGAACCGACGAGAGCCGACGAGTTCGAACCGGTTTCCGAACTCGCGAACCTCTCGAAAATGCCTGACTGAGACACTCTATTCCAGTCGAGCAGTACTCGATGTTCGAGTACATTCTTATTTTCGCGAGTGTATCAATGGACGGTAACACAAATAAACTATTTAACTGTTGTTATACGTGGTGTCCAACCCTGCCAACGTGAACCGAGTTGCCGTCCGACGCTCACTAACCGGTCCCACACGCTAACTCACCGGAAACGTGGTGTCCCGCACGGATTCTGTAACCCAAGGCGGAAGCGCCGATACGGCGTCTGAAACGATTGATTTCACCGGAAACGTGGTGTGGCCGTTATAAGTGGTCCGATTCGGCCATAGCTGGGAGGCACGAGACAACCGCAGGTCGTCCCTCGCTTTCCGCCGCGTCTCTCGCTGCCGGTCGCTCGGTCCAGTTCATCGGAAACGTGGTGTGCGCGTGACTCCGCTCTCGGAACTCACCGACGCGCCGCGTCACTGCTCCCCGGTGTTACTGCTGGCGTTCCCTCACGCCGTATTTCACCGGAAACGTGGTGTCTGTCAGCGCTGCTACGTTCTCCGTTGAGTCGACTCGCGGCGGCGGCTTGTGGAACGGTGCTCTCTATTTGTCCCTTCCCATCGGTCCGCGTTTCCATTCCCGATCCTTCGCGCTAGTTCACCGGAAACGTGGTGTCTCTGCCCGTCTCACACGGACTCGCGATTCACCGGAAGCGAGGTGTGGGTCGCTCGCGGCACGACTCGGTGAGGTATCGCCGGTGACCGACCGCCGACGCCGACGTTTACTGCACTCCCGGAGCCGAGATTCGACTCCGCTCGTTCACCGGAAACGTGGTGTGCATGCGACTCACGCGCACTCGGCTGTTCACACCCAAGCGTCCGCGGCGAGCGTCCACGGACGAAACCGCCACTCGTCCCAGCGTTTTCTCGCCCCAACGTCCTCCCGTCCCAACATCCTCCCGTCCCAACATCTTCCCGTCCCAACATCCTCTCGTGACGGACTGTTTCGTTCCCGTGGCGTCAATGCAATTACCAAGGGGGACGAATTGGTGACATATGCGTGCGCTCAGTCGCGTGTGGGTGCGCCTCGGCGAGGCCGTGTTAGACCGCGGCGGCGACGAGGAGTGGTCCCTCGAACGCTCCCGTACGACGGAGACGCGGTGGTCGCGTTCGGGAGAGCGAGTCGACTGCTTTCGGTTCGACGACGGCTACGTGACCACTGTCCACTACGAAGACCGGGAGGTCACGTGGCAGTTGACGCCCGGACAGGTCCCGCTCGCGAGCGCCCTCGCGATGGCGAAACTCTACCTCGAACACGAACTGACGCCACAGACCGACCCGGAGGGGCGACCGTTCGTGGGTCTCACCGAGCGAGGCCCGGTTCAGGTCTTCGAGGAGATACCCCCGGAACCGGTCGAGTACGTCTATCTCGACGGCGTCCGGACCCTCGAAGAGTTCCCCGAGTTCCTCACCGTCGACGACGACTTCCGGGCCGTCTTCGACCGGATGGCTCCGGCGCGGTCGAGCACGTCTCGATAACGTCGGGTCGACGCAGAACCGCTTCGAGAAATCGAGTCGCGTCCTCTCGGCTCCTCGCTCGCTCCCGTCGAAGCCCACCTGCTCTCACCCGCGACGAGCGGGTTTCCCCGCCCATCTCACGGCTCCCGGTGTCGCAAGCCGTTTCCCCGTCGCGGCCGTACTCGCGTTCGATGACTGCCGAGGACGAGGACCCCGGTCCTCCCGACGGAGACGGCGACGGGGACGGCACGTCCCGAGACGTACTCGACCGATTGGCCGGTGCGGCCGACGTATCCGAAGCGCTCGACGTACCCGAGACGTCTCCGGCCGATGCGAACCACCCGAGCGACGCGGCGGACGGCGTCTCGCTCGCGTCGTTCTACGGGGCGCTCGAATCCGAGGGTCGTCCCGTCGCGACCGCCCAGCAGGTCGCGCGCCGTCTCGGGGTCTCGCAGGCGGACGCGATGGACGGACTCGACGCCCTCGTCGACGCGGGGCGGGTCCAGCGGGTGAACGTCGAGACCGACCCGGTCGTCTGGTACCCGACCGAGTGGGGCGAACTCGCCTCGCGCGAGCGGGTCGTCCTCTTTCCGAAGCGCCGCGAGGTCGTCGTCGACAACCCGACCCAGTACACGCGGGCGAGACTCTCGCAGTTCGCGCACCTCGTCGACACCACCGGTGACCGCGAGGGCCGA